>CASERY010000073.1 GCA_949290385.1 uncultured bacterium
CACTGCGGATGCCTCCGTTAAAGCGTCTTTCATTGATCCGGAAGTCACAACTCCAGTATTCCGGGCAAAGAGTTCCGCTGCCTGAGGAGAAACATCATATGCTTTTATGTTTTCGGTATCCATTCCGCTGCGGACAAGTCCGGCAGCAATGGCTGTCGCCATCTTTCCTGCGCCGATAAATGCAATTTTCTGATCTAATGCCATTGGAAATCCTCCACTCATAATTTTTTGAAGAAAATATAGCATGATTTTCAGATTTTGCGGTTACCGGGGGATGAAAGTTTGCAATTTTGATGATATTTTATTCAGATACAGAACAAGGACGACGCTTCAAGACAGGATGCTTTCATGATGCATTCTGTTTTCAAATACTCCGAAAAGAGCAGAAAGCCTTCAAAGGATAAAACCTGTTTCATGAGCAGGAAAGTTTTTCTTAGTCGGGAGCAAACTTGTTCTGCCATTCATGACAGGCATGGCTTCTTTTACATTGCCGCATGGAGTTCCGGGATTTTTCTATTCGATCTATATAACTCCAGGACGCCTGAAAAAGATATTGGATCTTCAGCTGGAAATGCCGTCAGATTCCATCTAAAGGAGAAAAGAGCATAAAGAAGGGCTTGGAGGGCCTCGGAAAACAGAATAGAACAAGATGAAAACAAAAAATGAAAATGGGAAAATGAAAACAAACGGCACATCTCAAAAAATTCTGGAACTTGCGGCAGGTTTTCTGACCGGATGGGAAAAAGAAAATCTTTCTCTGGATAATTGTCTGGATGATCTGCGCAAAAACGGCAGTCCTATTGAAAAGTCCGCAGTTTCCTCTTTGCTCTTTGAATACTTCCGGCATAAAGGCTTTATCGACGGACTTATATCCAAACACGCGAAAAAAGATCATATCCGGCAGGACATGCGTCTGCTTCTATGCTGTGCCGCCACACAGATTTTCTTCCAGACAGGTATTGCTTCTCAATCCGCCGTGAACGTAGCCGTGGATTACGCGAAAACACTCCGCGGCCCCGCAGGAGGCGGCTTCATCAACGCCATGCTCCGGGCAATGATCCGCGATACATCTTTTGACCACCATGCAATTCCAAAATCTTTTCCGGATTCTCTGAAGAAGCGCTGGGAAGCATCCTTTGGAAAAGAGGAAACCAGCCGCCTGACAGATCTTTTTGCCTCCAATCCACCTCTGAGCTTTCGTGCCAGACGCAATTTTACGGAACAGGAACTTCATGAGTTGGATGCGTCTGTAATCACAGATCTTGATTTCGTCGGGAATTTCCAGTTTTATGAAGCCCGGAACCCTCATGTACTCTTTGAAAAAAACTATCTGGAAAAAGCAGAGATCTATATTCAGGATCCTGCGACCAGCCTGCCATTTTCTTTGCTGGACAAACCGGTCTCCGGACGCATTCTGGATGCCTGTGCCGCCCCTGGCGGAAAAACGATTCTGCTTAACGACCTTTTCAATGGAAGTTCTCTTTTGAAAATCACAGCAGCCGACCGTTCCGCACTGCGTCTTCAGCAGCTGAATGTCAATCTCCGCAGAGCGGGTATTCGTGCTCGTTCTGTTCAGGCTGATGCTAGACAGATGCCCTTCTCTCAGGAAACATTCGACTGGATTCTTGCAGATGTACCCTGTTCCAATACTGGTGTCATCCGGAGACGTCCTGATGCCCCCTGGCGCTTTTCCGAAAAACGCTTGCGTGAAATTGTACAGCTTCAGGCGCAGATACTGGATTCGCTTAGTCTTCTATTGCGCAAAGATGGAACTTTGGTCTACTCCACATGCAGCATTGAAAAAGAAGAGGATTCCTGCCAAGTACAAGACTTCCTCAAACGTCATCCGGATTTTGTTTTAATTCAGGAAAGGCTTCTTCTTCCCCATCCTCAGTTTGATGGAGCTTATGGTGCAATTCTCCGGAAAACAGGGCAATAAGCTTTCTTCTCCGCAAGTTGTTTTCCTGAAAATGAAATAAATAGTCAGCATTTCAGTCCATCCGCAAGAAACGAACAGAAATTCATCAAAAGGCAGCACTCCCGCAAATGACTCTGAAAGAAATCCGTCCGCAACTGGAAAAAGCCCTTGCTTTCCGTTCAGAACAGGGGTATCTGCGTCCCCCATTCGATTCCGCCTGTCGGCTGCTGAACGGATTTACAGAAGGAGTTCCGGATCTGGCCATTGATCTCTTTGCCCGGACTGTGGTCATTCATCATTATGGGAAAGATGGAGGAAGCCATTCTGTTTCCGCCGGGGAACAGAACAATCTTGCCTGTTTCCTAACAGAAACACTGCCTTTTGTCAAAGCAGTTATCTGGAAGGAACGAGCCTCCACAGACCCTATTCTGAGAAATGGGGTTCTC
The DNA here is from genome assembly GCA_949290385.1 of uncultured bacterium. GTDB lineage: Bacteria > Verrucomicrobiota > Lentisphaeria > Victivallales > UBA1829 > CASERY01. The sequence goes on from CASERY010000073.1 coordinate 2,365, forward strand.
ATTCTCGGATCCAAGCCGGACTCACGTATCCGGGAGCATACTGTTCGTTACGCAATTGATCTTCAGCTCAATCAGGACAACAGTTTTTATGCGGATACCCGCCTGCTCCGTCAATGGCTCCTCCAGAAGATGAAAGAAAAATCCGTTCTCAATACCTTTTCTTATACGGGCAGTCTTGGAACAGCCGCTGCAGCAGGGGGTGCGAAATGGGTTCTTCAGACAGACATTTCTGAACATTTTACAGAAATGGCAAAACGCTCCTTCACGCTCAATCGGATTTATTTTAACCGGAGAAATTTTATAACCGGAAATTTTTTCCCCGTCATTTCACGCTTGAAACGTGAAGGAAGCCTTTTTGACTGTGTTATTCTGGATCCGCCTTTCTTTTCATACAGTGCAAAAGGCTCCGTGAATCTTGCCACTGATCCTGTGGGACTTGTCCGTAAAGTACGTCCACTGGTTGCCGATCACGGTTTTCTGATTCTTGTCAACAATTCCCTGTATCTCTCAGGAGAAGACTTTCTGAAAAGTATTCACGCTATCTGTGACGATCAGTATCTGCAGTTCCGGGAAATGATTCCAGTTCCCTCCGATTTTACAGGAGTGGATCCAGATTATCTAAAGCTCTATCCTGCCAATCCGGCGCCCTTCAATCATCCCACAAAAATTGCCATTCTCTCTGTCCGGCGGAAAGATGCAAGACCCTCGACCTTTTGACAGACGGATCTCCATTTCAGCGAAATGCCTTTATAGTAGCAATACATACGCCCCTCAAAGACTCAGATTCTGGTTCAAACACACAGAATGGGATTTTGCAGGAAGATTTTCCATCTTTCCTGTAAAAACAGCATTTATTTTTTAATAAAATACTTATATCACATATTATATGTTATATGACATACCAAATGACATAGGAATCCATGTATCCCTAGAATTTTTCAACAGCAAAGCATCCGGTCCGACTGTTTCACGAATTGTCTCAATCCATGTATCCCTAGAATTTTTCAACAGCCATCAACAACCATAATCGTTCAAATCATGAAAAATAAAATTCCATTCCTCAATCCGGTGTAGAATTGTCTTTCCTTGCAGACACTCGGAATGTCAAAGCTCTTTGCATAAGGTTTTCCGAAAAAGCATTCTCGCAGAACAAGACTTCAAATACCGGTTTCTTTTTTATTTTTTACGGGTTTCTGTGGCAAGATTTCAGAACTGTGGTATATTGGTTACTTAATCTATTCACAAATATGCAATTGTAAAATGGATACTTACCCTCAAAGGAGATCAGCTGATGAAAAAGGTTTTAGTACCGACCAAGCTGGACAAAGTCGTAGCAGAAATTCTCGGCAATGCCGGATTTACCGTTGTCCAGGATCCTGACACCGCTATTCTTGACCTTGCAAAAGCCAACAGCGATGCAGATGTTCTGATAGTCCGCAGTGAGAAAGTCACCGCTGAAGTGATCGATGCCCTCCCGTCCCTGAAACTTGTGGTCCGTGCAGGGGCCGGATTCAACACAATCGACACAAAATATGCCCGTTCTAAAAATATTGATGTGGAAAATACTCCGGGAGCGAATTCCAATGCTGTTGCAGAAGAAGTCGTGGCCCTGATTCTGGCATCCTACCGTTTCCTGATTCCGGCAGACCGCTCCGTCAGAGCAGGCCTCTGGGAAAAGAAAAACTTCCTCGGTCGTGAAATCACGGGAAAAACCGTGGGCATTCTCGGATTCGGCCATATCGGACAGCTTGTGGCAAAAAGACTTTCCGGATTTGAAGTGAAAATTCTCGCATATGATCCGTTCCTTTCCGCTGAAAAAATTGCGGCAGCTGGTGCAGTTCCCGCCACAATGGAGGAAGTCTTTTCAAAGTCCGATGTAGTCACACTGCATATCCCTGAAAATGATCAGACACGCGGAAGCATCAATGCTTCTCTTCTGAATCTTATGAAAAAAGGAGCCATGCTGATCAACTGTGCCCGCTGCGGAATTCTCAATGAAGCAGATCTGCGCGCAGTCAAAGCAGAAAAACAGCTGATTTTCTGCAACGATGTCTATCCGAAAGATGAAGCCGGACAGAAATCTGTAGCCGACATCGCGGACATTATGCTTCCGCATCTGGGTGCAAACACGAAAGAAGCTAATTTTAATGCAGCCCGGAAAGCCGCAGAACAGACTGTAGCCTATTTTGAAAAAGGCGATAAGTCCTGTGTGGTCAACGCCTGATTTCCGAAAATAATTTGGAGTAATTTGGAGCGTAAAAACTTCAGAAGCAGCAGACAGAAAACAGATATTTCATTTTTTCAAAAAAACAGGATATCAGATTCTTTTCTGCGCTCTTTCGGAATCAAAGAAAATTTCATTTTTATCCTGAAAAACCCCGTCCGTCAAGCACATAAACTTTTTCGGATGGGGGTTTTCTATTTATAGAAATATAAAAAAGACATCCATCTCATCGTCCTGTTATTGCTGTTCTCTCCACCTTCCCTGTTCTGAATAGAGAAATAAAGCGAATCTGCAAGCCTCCCCGGGGAAATTTTTCTGATGTCGTTCGTTCCAACTTGAATCTTTTTGTCTTTACTTCCCTCTTTCCGTCTCCGGGAAAAATGGGAAATTCTCTGCCCCCTCCCCCTTCTGTACTGTATCCCATTCGGAAGCATCAAGCAGAAAAATGACAAAAAATTTTATCGGCCCGTATGTTCAAAAAGATGATCCCGCCGGAGCTGTTCAATATCAGCACGGGTTTGTGCATCCAGATCATATTTTTGCCCCTTTTCATCATAATACAGAAATCCAAGATCCTTGAAATGGTAGGACTCCCAGCGGCCAAGACCGGAACATGCAAATTGCTGAGGTGTCGGAATGCCCTGCTTCATCTATTCTTTCAGCTTGTCAAGATGATGTTCATAAACACCTCTGGGATAGATATTTTCGTCTATGCAAATTTTCGCAGCCATGGCCACCACCTCCCCCAGAGAACCTAATGTACGCATAACCCGTGCGCTTGAAAAAGCTATGTGGGAAAGACTGATAATACGTCCACCTAAAAAAAGATTTTTTATATCCTTTGAATAAAGGCATCGATAGGGGATCGGGTAATAGGATGGAATGCCGCGGTGATAGGCACAGGAACGGAAGGGTTCTGGAAAACGCCTGACATTCTCCGGTTCCGGATAATGAAGATCGATTGACCAGGAAATTGAGGCGGTTCCATCAACGTGTCTGATTTCCTGTTCTATGTCATTCTGCGTCATCACATAGTCGCCAATGAAACGGCGACTCTCGCGTTTGCCTCCGCATTGCGAAATCCAATTGATCCGGCGTTTGGCCCATTCAGCCCGTCTCCTGGAATGGTTTTTGATGAAGGACCAGTTCCCGAAGGTCGTCATAAGCGAATAGTCACGAATGTATTCGCTTTCTTCCGCCTGATCGCGATACTGTCCTGTTTCCGTTTCCCAGTCACCGCAAGTCAGATAATAACAGTTCTCCTCGCTGAACTTGATACCCCAGTCGATATCCGGGAATGGCACGTCCTGTTCTTCTTCGATGCTCGTCCACAGAACAGAAAGCCCCATAACTTCCCGTGTGGCCTCCTGAGGTGCCAGTGATTCCTGAAAATCCTACCGACCTTCTGTTCCGTACATATACCGGGCGCCTGCACCTTCCGCGACAGAATCATCCCCGGTACAATCAGAAAAGAGGCGTCCACAGACCAGCGTTTCCTTTCCTGTAACGGTATTGCGTGTAACAACGCCCTTTATTCTGGCAGAATCAGAAGGATCCTTTTCTACAGCGATGACTCGTTCATTAAGACGCACAGTAGAGGACCCCGCAACACTGCATCTGAATGCGTTTTCCTTTCGTGTATCCTCATACCAGTTCTCAGGTTTTGCCCCCGGTACCAGATAGACAGGCGCAACTTCCTGAACCGTATTGCCTATGGCAGGATAAGGACCGATATGAATGCATCCTCCAACCGGGACACGGATCTCAGAACTGCAACAGCCTCCAAGAACAGCCCTGTCCTGCAATAGAATAGTTTTCAATCCAAGACGTGCTGCCGCAAGAGCCGTGCAGATACCCGACATTCCTCCGCCAGCAACAACGAGATCATACAAATCCGGATCTGTCTGACGCTCCAGTCCACAACGCTGGCGGCGAAATTTTTCGAGAGCCGGTCCTTCATCCGGCGGCACATCGTTTCCATCCGTGGAAAAATACAAGGCATCGCAGCGTCCATTGAACCCTGTAAGATCGTGGAGAGCCACAGTATTTACGCCTTTGTTCAATCGGACTGTCCCAACTTTCTGCCATGCCCATTTCATGCCATTGGTTCCGAGGATCTCCGGGAGTTCTGTACCATTGATTTTCAGAGTGAAACGTCCGGCCGGAGTTCCTCGGTTCCAGACAGCAGTCCAGTCCCTGGTTCTGACCCATACATGGTAGACCGCTGCCTCCTCCATGATAATTTCGCTTTCGGCATCCTATACCGGAATGCCTGCACCATGGGCCATTAAATAGGCAGATCCCATCTGATGCATGGAAGAAGTATCTATAACCCATCCTCCCCGTCTGCGGAATGATTCCGCCTCTACAAAAAGATAACACATATTGTCTGGGTATCCATTCTTTTTTAAAAGTTTTACATTGGGGAAATATCCTGAATCATCGGCTGAATGGTCAGATCCGGCACAGCCAGATGATCCGGTAATTCAAGAATATTCAGAATCATCCTGCCAAGTTCCACAGGAGCTATGCATTTTTCAGCAAGTTCAGGATTTTCAGAAGCCCCGCTGATATTCGCCGCACGATTAAATCCAGTTCTTCCCCAGGATGGTGTTACACAAGTCACATGCACTCCGAAAGGCCGCAATTCTGTATAGAGCCCGTGGCTGAACTTGGCAACGCCCGCCTTCGCGGCAGTATAAACACTCCACGCAGGCCATGCGTAAAGAGCGCAGACACTGGAAATATTGATAATGACACCGCGTCTGCGACGGGCCATCATGGCACCTGCACGGCGGCATCCGAGAATCACACCAGTCAGATTTGTGTTGATGGTATGGATAATGTCTTCGTCCGTCTGTTCCATGACAGGAACAATGGTCCCGCCAGAACCGGCATTATTGATCAGGACATCCAGGTCGCCTGTCTCTTTCAGAACACGGTCCCAATCTTCCGGACAGGAAACATCCGCCTGAACGGCTTTTACATGCAGGGCCTCTGCAGCAGCTATGAGTTTTTCCCTGTTCCTTCCCGTAATCCAGACTTCTGCCCCAGCCTCATGAAGAACTTCCGCGATTCCGCGGCCATAGCCATCGGATCCTCCCGTAATAAGAATTTTTGCATTTTGAAGATACATAACTGATTTCTCCCGAATCTTGCCTCTCCTCTTTATTCTTGAAACATAAACCGCTGAATTTTTAAAGCAGTCTCTTTAACGAAAGCCCCCTGCTGGAAAAGGATTTGTCCATCCAGTCTTGATTCAGGACCTCCCAACCAAACAGCAGCCACAGGATAACCATGTTCATTCAGGATGGGAGCCCCGGCGCAGCGCAATTCCCGAAGTTCCTCTCCAAGATCATAAGCAATGCCGTTTTTCCGGACCTGATCAAGCTCTTTTCTGAATTCATCAGCGGTTCGAACGGTCTTTTCTGTAAAGACCGTATAATGAATCCCGCGAATCAGAGACTCCTTTTCTTCTTCGGGAAGAAAAGCAATCATGGCCTTGGCCGGTGCCGCCGTATGAAGAGGATAATGATGTCCAATCCGGATCGAAACACAAACCGCCTGATTCGATTTGACACATTCAACTACAATGCCTTCACCGCCGTAAAGAGTCCCAAGCATGACCGTCTCTCCCGTAAGATCCCGGAGTTCCCGCATCGGTCCCACTGCATTTTCCGTAAGCAATGCCTCATCAATAGCCCGATGCCCCAGGCTGAGAATTTTTCTGCTCAAACGGTACCGGTCGTCCGGCTCTCGAATGACATACCCCAGTTCTGCAAGAGTCACCAGCATGCGATACAGACTTGCTGAAGGCATATTCGATGCCTGCCGAATATCCGTCATGGAAATTCCACGGGGATATCTGGAAATCATTTCCAGAATTTTCATACCGCGTTCCAATGCCGGAACTCTGTATGAAGAACAGCTTCCATGACCTATTGTATCCTTCTTTTTCATTAAAAAAGCCTCCTGTTTTTTAATTTATCATATATAAAAATAATTTTCAAATATGAAATTAAAAAAATAAAACAATCATTCTTTTTGACCAGGCATATTTTCGTTTCCAATCAGGAAAACAGTCTGTCCTCTTCTTCAAAAAAAAAATAACTCGAACTTCTTTAATAAAAAAATCTTCTTTCCCATCTGATTTCATTTTCCAGAAGTCCAATTCAGCCACTTTTTAAAATATAAAAAGATCTCCTTCCGTTTATCCTTTTACTGTCCCTTATTTAGCCGGACACTTTTCAAAATATGAAAAACACCGGCCTTTTTTGAAAGTTCATTGTATTTGTTCAAAGCACAGAGTATATTAAGTTACCTGTTCATTCAACATCCGTACAGGATCCAACAAACCGTCCGGCCTGTGTAAACCGCAGGATGAAAGTCTCCGCCATGTTCATGAAAAACATTGATATGATTAACGGGTCTCTGCCGAAGAACCTGCTTTTATTTAGTATCCCTGTCGTTTTAACAAACATTCTGGCCCTGATGTTCAATGCCTGTGATATTATTGTTCTGGGCCGTTTCGCAGGATCCAGTGCACTGGCGGGAGTTGGAGCGACTTCATCCCTGATCAGTTTCCTTATCAATATTTTCCTGGGACTTTCCATTGGAATCAATGTACTGGTGGCTCAGAGCATCGGCGCACAGAATCATCAGAAAACAGAACGTGTTGTTCATACAGCGGTATTATTCAGCATCATAATAGGTATATTTGTAATGTTTCTTGGATTGTAGGCATGCCGACCGCTGCTCGAATGGCTCGATACACCTCATGATGTTATTGATTTTTCTGAACTCTATGTAAATATTTATCTGCTGGGGAGTCCTTTTTCCATGCTGTATAACTTCTGTGCCGCGATTCTCAGAGCACAGGGGAATACAAAATCTCCACTGATTTTTCTGGCAATTGCCGGACTCACAAACCTGATCTTGAATCTTATTCTGGTTATTGGGTTTGATCTTTCTGTTGCAGGAGTCGCCTGGGCTACCGTGGCATCACAGCTGCTTTCTGCCATCTTGATTGTACGGCATCTGCTGAAGCTCAGAGACAGTTGCCGCCTGAAAATCAAATCGCTTCGGATTGAATGGTCTATTCTGCTTGAAATTTTCCGAATTGGCATTCCTGCCGGTATAAACAATATGGTGTTTGCCTTGTCCAATATGCAAGTACAGTCTGCGGTCAATTACTTCGGGTCCTCGGCAGTGGCAGGATGCGCCGCATCTTCCAGTGTGGAAGGTTTTGCATACGTTTCCATGAACTCCTTCTATCAGGCAGCACTTTCCTTTACGGGGCAGAATGTGGGAGCTAACAAAGCGGAACGCATTCCAAAGATCCTGAAAATCTGTGTGCTTTACGTGTCCATGGTCGGCCTTGCTTTTGGAATCCCTGTATCGATCTTCAGCCATCAGCTGCTGGAGATTTACACAACAAATCCCTAGGATATTGCCTATGGAACAATCCGTACTTATTGGCTCATGCTTCCCTACCTGTTCTGCGGAATTATGGAAGTATACACCGGAGTCATTCGCGGACTTGGATATTCGGTTATCCCCACCATTGTATCCCTGGTAGGATCCTGTGGACTCCGTATTGTCTGGATTGCCACACTGTTCCGGTATATGCCCAATCTGAATCTGCTGTTTTCCATCTATCCTATTTCATGGATCGTTACAACTTTCGGACATATGATTACCTATAAGCTGATTTATAATCCTAAAAAACTGAAAATTATTCCATGATGTCCAGCAGTGATATATATCACGGGTCCTCGGAAAAATTCCGGATTTTATGCAGTTGCTGTGCGTTCCCATGCAGTTTGCTTTCAAGCCGCATTCTTTTTTGTCTGAAGTGGAAATGCTTTTAAATTTGCCTTCTCATCCGCTGGTATTTTCTGTATTTCATTCAGATATTTTTTCTTTGAACCGAGCTCTTGATTTGTTTTCTTGGATCATCCCTGGTAGAAAGCTATCAAAGACTCCTATGAAAATACGATAAAAAAGGGGGATGCCAAAAAAAACACCTTGCACAGAAATAGGAGATCTGAACAGATTTTTTTCTAAATTCCGCCTTCAGCAAGCTCTCAGAATTTCAGAAAAATCCTTGCATTTTCCACCTTTTTTTGATATGCAAGTTTCTGATTTTTTTTGATATGGGTGAAAAAATACCCTGCATTTCCCATCTGTTTTTTTGAGATGACACTACGATCAGGGAAATAAAACGGCTAAAGGCTGGGGATGGATATTCTTCAACAGACATCTGTCCGCACAAAACTGAAATTTATACTGCGATACAGATATCTGTATGAAGAAAATAATAAAGAAGGATTCTTTTTTTCAAATCAAGGCATGCTTCCTGCTTTGATTGACAGTCAATATTGATCCAGCAGAGACTCTTTCTGCTCTTTATAAACAGATTTTCCAGGAACTGCCCCCTGGACAGCCTCCACAGACTCATCCTTCACCTGGATAATTTTATCTTTTAACTCATTCTATTCACGATGAACTTCCTCTTTATTTCTGGAATAATAATAAACCGCCGCAACAACTAAAAGGATCACGATAATTCCAATAACAATATGCTTTCTTCTACTTTTTTTCTAACTCCTTATCTTGCCTGCAAGAACACGACCGGAACGTTCCTATGCCGCTTCATATTTCTGGCGACATTCTTCCGAACAAAAGACCTCCCCGTTAATCTGAAGCGAACAGGAATCACAAAGTGGCTTGTGGCAGGCGGCACAGAAATGAGTCGCCTGAACATGAGGATGATTGAGGCATACCGGCATAGTTCAAACTCCTTGTATAACTGTATAATTTAACAAATAAACGACCTACGGCTTCACTTCTCTGTCAATATTTATACCGTGAGGAAAGGCTTTTTGCAAATAAAAGACGGCATTTTTTCTGCATTGTCTTTTTCTAAAAGAATTGCTTCTGCATCTTCGATTCTTTTTAGAGAGAAAGCAAGATACACAAAAATCTTATTAGAAATATATTAAAACCATATCCATATCCCCAAAACGGCCACTGCATAAAAAAGGAACAGGAAAAGGCGGGAAAAAATTCAGTTTATAAGCAAAGTCCGGCTTCAAGTAATTAAAATCATATGAGAGAAAACGCTCTTCAATAGACTGGTTCTGAATGATCTGGCATTCATTGACATAGCAGTCTCTAGCTCTATTCTATCCCAGCCCAGACTGTCCGCTGAACCGATATTCTCCGGGAGGTTGCACAGTTTCTAGCTCTATTCTGTCCCAGCCCTCTTTTGAAGAAAGTGAAGTAAGGGCCGGGGATTCCTTCCGCAACAAAAAATTTTACCTGCAATATTATGTCTGCAGTCCAATATTTTCTGTTTTTTCTGTCAAGGAAGTAAGAACAGAGTCCAGAATCATTTCTTAATATCTTAATATTCTATCACCATGCCATCATATCCGACTTCAATGCCATACGGATTGAAATAAGCTTCCATTTCGGCATGAAGAGCCCCTCCATTATGAGAAAAATGATTCATGACATAGCGTGTCCCTGTTGTAATAATGCCCATTTCCTGTAAACGATCATGAAATTCAAGGGCATCCTTTCCTCCCATATGATCATTCCTGCAATCCAGGAGTTCCATTGTGCAGTCTGCCACAACAATATCCAAATGACTCACATGATCCTCCAGCCATTTCCAGACGGATTCATGGGGAATCCCTGTGTCGTTTGCAATCAGCATCCATGTCTTTCCGTGACGGATGACATAAAAAACAGCTTCTCCAGGAATATGATAATGATTCGCCGGAAGAGGATAAAATGTCATATCTTCTCCGGAAAGCTCTACAGGTTCAAACGGCTGAAGAACATGAAGATCCAGTGAAAGCTCTCCCTGTGCGCACAAGCCGCAATCATCATAAATACGGGCCATAACTGTAGGTCTTCCATAAATATGCAGAGGTTTCTCAAAACCATGCGAAAACCAGTTTTCATTCCGCATTCCCAGAGGATATGTCCGGAAATGATCCGAATGTTCATGGGTAATAAAAACATGTTTCAGCCGGGCAGAGTTGCCGCCGTATTTCATTTCCTGAGAAAAAAAGTCAGGTCCCATATCAATCTGCACTCTTTCATTTAAAGAGTAGGCAGTTCTCATACGGATATCCCGTCCTCCGGATTTGCGTGCCTCCCGGCAAATTCTGCAGTCACAAAAACTGGCTGGAATCCCCTCTGCTGCACCGCTGCCCAAAATTGTCAATGCATTCATTCTCATTGCTCCTGTTTCAAATTTACCGCATGGGATAGGCTGCAATACCGGCGCATTCAGTTCTTCCGAAGCTCATCATCCCCCCAAAATCTTCCAACTTCATCAGTCTGCTTCTTTTTCATACTGTCCGCATCAGCAATGCCCGACCCCTTCAAAAACATTTCATTTTATTCTTCCTGAAAAGCAGTTAAACACAAATCAAATCTAAATCCAGATTTCTTTGCAATCCCCCCTTCGGAAATCCTGAATCACACAACAAAAGCCTACTGCTTATCCCCTGTAAAAACCCGCATAAGTTCCCAGGTACCGCCATAAGCAGAGGAAGGAAAAACCATGTTTCAAAGATTCGCGCAAATGCTTCCGAACAACAGTTGATCCCCGTTTTTCCTTTCGTGCTTCACGTGCCAGTTTGCAGTGCATATCGGCAAGCCTTAGATCCGCATCTTTTGCATACTGTTTTTGAATATCAGGATGTTTCTCAAAAAAACGAGTCAGGATTTCAAGCAGGATCCCGAGTTTATCATATGTCCCTGCAGAAAGATTTCCGTCGTGACGCCGTCTCAGGAAAACAGGTTCGTCTACACTGTAAAACGGTACAGACACTGAAAGTTCCAGAGCGAATTTATAATCAAACCCAACCCGATAGGAAGAATCATAGCCTCCTGTTTTCCGAAAAAGATCCACAGGAATCAATGTCCCACAACTGTTTACAATAATATGCCGAATCAGATCCTTTGTAATATTCCCGCTCGGGAAATGCTTCATTTTAGCACGGGTCGGCATTTGTCTGGAGTCCTTGTCAATGCGTATGGATGAACCATAGCTGCAGCCCTTCGACCCGGCTGGAAGTGCATTGTAGAGCTTCTCCACGGCAAATGGAAGGAAGAGATCGTCAGAGTCATTAAATACGATATATTTCCCGTGAGCCAGTTGAGCTGCTTTATTTTTTGCGGAGGCATCTCCGGCATTTTTCTGACGCACGTAGACAATATCCGGGAAATCCTTGTGCATCATTTCTTCTGTACCATCTGTGGAACCGTCATCCACAACGATGATTTCAAGATTCGGATACGTTTGCTTCTGAACAGAACGAATGGAATCCGCAAGATACCCTTTCCGGTTATATGTGGAAATGCCCACAGTAATTAACGGTAGATTTTTTTCATCATCCATTCTTCTGCAAACCTTTTTCTAATTCAGATTTCCGGCACATTTTTTAAAAACGGTCTTGTCAGCCATGTTCCAGCGTCCGGGAAAGCAGTCAATGTTCCTCGCTTCTGCTCTCTGTCTTGCCTTTCCCGATTCCGGTTCGCAGGAAAAAACAATTTCGTCCTCCTTGCTTTTCCTCCAATATGTAGGAGAAAGAAAAGAGACAAGACATATTGCTGGATCACAGCTGTTTTTAAGATAATTCTACAGATTGGTATTTTCAACTCTGCACGCATAAAATTACAGTTCATTTCATGCGCTCTTTTTTTCAGACTCAGGAACAGTCTTTGCCTGTCTGTTAGAGGGTAAAATGTGTTTCCGAAACTCTCAATGATGAAGTCCTTATTCCCGCTTTGCTCAAAGTCCACTAGAAAAAACGTGTCCCCGAAACTCATAGCTTTTGCACATGGATTAAAAACGTTTTTGCAGGTACAAACGCTTATCCCTTTTAGAACTCGTCAGTACCTGCATATAATATATAATCAAACTATATCTGTTATTCTTTTCCTTACAGCAGCTCCGGTCCCTACAGTTCCGGTACGCGGGAACCCTACCGATGGGACACGGGAAAGGCCAGAAATTCAATTCATTTTCAACAGTATTCCTGAATATTCCAGTGTACAGAATCCAGAACGTTTTTCAAATCCCTGATCCGCGGCTGTACTAAACTGTAGCGCGGATCGTAATGATGAACCGCGAAAATAATGGATGACCCAAGAACCGGCCCCATAAACCTGTGCGGACGGCTGAAGGAACCGTTGCACAGATGAATGAACGGAACTTTCAGCTCTTTATGCAGCATCATTGTTGTACGGAACGCTTCTGCCAGTTCTTCACTGGTATTGACGGTTGTTACAATTTTTACCACATCAGGCCCGCGGTGCTGCAAGGCAAGCAGATGTTCTGTCACCTGTTCAGCGGTTCTGGGGCATTGCATATGGGAAGAAATCACGACCTCGCATCCTTTGCTGTGAATCCGGTCAATCAAGGCTTTCTGACGGTCTATGGCATCCTGCTTCCATGTAATCTCCATGGGAGACGGATCATACAGATCGCCCATGACATCAATCATGGCGGCACCGGCATCTGCGGCAGTCAGGAGAAGTTCCTGACGTTCCTCATCTCCAGCCGTCTTCCGCATGCTGTTGCGATAATAACAGAACATAAACGGCAGGCACACGGAATCTATAACACTTTTCAATGAATCGTAATTGCAGAATTCCTCCCGCAGATCCCGAAGCTCAATTGTAATTCCCTGAGCCCCGTCTGCTTCACATTCTCTGGCTTCCGCGATCATCTCGGCTGGAGTCTGGCCCGCCATGATGCCGCTGATAACCGGAAAATTTTTCCGAAGAAAAGACTTTTTTTTCACAGTGTAATCTCCTTCTTGTCTTGACAGTTCAATCTTTCAGCTTCAGTACAACTTTCCCAATATTTTCAGAGCGGCGCAAAACATCATGGGCTTTCCCCACTTCCTGCACAGGAAATACGGCATGAATATATGTACGGAGTTTTCCCTGGCTGAAAAGCGGCCATAAATCTTTCTGCAAAGCCTGAAGCACGGCACTTTTCTCCTCAGATGTCCGGCTCCTCAGGGTGCTGCCTATTACACGAATGCGCTTTCTCCAGATATTCTCCAGATTGACCACAGTCTCCGCTCCCCCCATGCTGGCAATCATAATCCAGCGTCCGCCGTTTGTCATGCATTGCAACCCTTCCCCCATTCTGCGTCCGCCGATACAATCCAGGGCGACAGCGGGAGGATGAGCTTCCAATACAGTCAGGACATTCTCAGAATGGTAATTCAGGGCATAGTCTGCCCCAAGATTCTTCAGAAATGCCACTTTTTCAGCAGTCCCAGCGGTTGCAACAACCTTTGCCCCCCGCATTTTTGCATACTGTACTGCGGCAAGGCCCACTCCGCTGGCGGCAGCCTGCATGTAAAAAACATCTCCCTTCTTCAGTCCTCCAGCTTCCATTTCCAAATTTAAATAAACCGTACACCAGACCTCCGGCAAAGATGCCGCCTCTTCCATGGACAATCCGTCAGGCACAGGAATAACCATTCCTGCAGGGACACTGACCCGTTCCGAATACCCGCCTCCCCCCAGGAGTGCACATACTTTATCTCCCGGCTTGACTGAAGCAGAGCGCGGAGCTTCAAGGACAATACCTGCCACTTCAAGCCCGCACCATTCAGGCCATCCCGGAGGAGAT
>CASERY010000074.1 GCA_949290385.1 uncultured bacterium
GCTGTCCCAAAAAACATTGGGCCTACGCATCGCCCTGTTCCGCCGCCTTGCGATACCACTTTATACCTTCTGAAAAATCCCTTTCTACTACTGCTCCTGAATAATAACACTGTCCCAGTCGGTATTGGGCATCCGCATTCCCCTGTTCCGCTGCCTTGCTATACCACTTCACGGCTTCGGAATAATCGGCTTCTACTCCTTGTCCATAATAATAGCAATCCCCTAGCAAAAATTGGGCATCCGCATTCCCCTGTTCCGCTGCCTTACGCCACCACTTCACTGCTTCGGAATAATCTCGTTCTACTCCTTGTTCATAATAATAACAAACACCCAGCAAATATTGAGCTTCCGCATTCCCCTGTTCCACCGCCTTGCGTAACCACTTCACTGCTTCGGAATAATCGGCTTCTACTCCTTGTCCATAGTAATAGCAAACACCCAGATTATTTTGAGCCTCCGCATTCCCCTGTTCCGCTGCCTTACGTAACCACTTCACAGCTTTGGAATAATCTGGTTCTACTCCTAGTCCAAAATAATAGTCAACACCCAAAGCATATTGGGCCTCCGCATTCCCCTCTTTCGCAGATCTTTCCAAATGAACAATACTATTATCGTCTGTCGTGCTAAAACACCCAAAAGGAATCAACCCAACAGCAGCGAGACAGCATGCCAATAAAAACCTCTTCATTGCACCATTCTCCTTTTTAAGTTATTTTTTTATAAAAACATCTGCATTAACTTCTGTAAAAACAGATCCCTATAGGAACCAGCAAAGCAAACAGAAGACGGCCTTAAAAAAATCAGCCGATCAAGCGAATCCGTGTCCCCAGGATATGGGAAGCCCCCGGTGGAAGACACACCTTGTCCCGTCCGGCATTGGCCGCTTCCACACACACCATTTCCCGATATTCATCATTGCCGAAATCAGCCATCTTCGCAGCCTTTTCAATCCATGGATTCCACACAATGGTGGAATTCGACCCCCAGCGCTCAACACAAATCTTCCGGTTCAGCACAGAATCCCGGATTACAATGACTGAGTCCGTATCATCATAAACACGATCCGTTTCCCGATCAAATACAATACTGCCGCACTGAACAGCTTCTGTATTCAGCACTTTGTCAGAATAGCTCATGCCATCCAGTCCGCAGACTTGCACACCTTCAATGTCTCCTACAGAAAAATACGTATGCAGTGCTTCTGTTACAGTTGCAGAAACATTTCCATGATTGACAGTTTTCAGTTCCACTCTCAGCGAAGATCCTGCATTTACATAGAGCTCCGCCGAAAGCCCTTCCGCTGCAGGTTCAAGACTTAATACCACCGTAGTGGATCCGTCCGCTTCAGAGGCAGCTTTCTTCAACGACCAGTTTCGGATCCTTGCAACTCCGTGAGCAGGACTTTTTACACTGCCGAACCATGGCCAGCATACCGGAATTCCTCCGCGGATTGCCTTGCCTTCGGTATAAAGGGAATGCCTGGATACCCACAGCAGATCTTTCTCTCCTGCAGGGACATAGGAAAGTACATGTCCTCCATGAAGGCAAATATCCGCAGAAGCCAGTTCATTCTCTATGTGAAGCACTGAAAAATCATGAAGCGCATTCACTTGAATACCTTTATTCTTTAAATCAGAAAGATCAAAATTCATTTTACACCTTCTCTCTCTAAAACCATAAAACCTTTTGATAAGTTCATTTTCTTTATGACAATGATTTTCTTCTAAAATTTACCCCTGAAACAGGAAATTATCCAGCAAAACTCCACTTTTTTCATCGATACAATCGAATCCTTGAAAAATCAATCCTTTATAAAAAGGATCTCTTAAAAATGAATTGCATCATTAGCTGTTCCCACAGCAATATCGTTCCTTTTGCATACATGCTATCAATGGTCTGCTTCTCTTCTGTTCATAATATGAATTTTTTACACATAAAATATGGATCCTGTCTGAAATTATCTTCTCCATTCCTCATTCTGTATTCCTTATTCTGCACATAAAGCTCGTTTATTTGAAAACACATTAGCAGAAAAAGAAAACATCAGAGTTTTCCATGTCTCCTCCCCCCATTACATTACGGCTTCCAATATCAATAATGATTCCTTCTACTTCGCTGATAAAGACCCCGAAGCCCTCTTCATTAGGGTTTCCAATGCTAATGATTTATGCACAGATATAAAAAACAATTTTTAATCATGAAGACATCCCGTCTTTTCCCCTTCCTAAACTGCAGAAAATCCATCCCCATCCAGATTAATTTATTCTCGTCTCCCTCATAAAAAAATAAACAGTCTGAAACAGCTTACCGTTCCAGACTGTTTTATCAGTTTTGAAAAAAACTGCCCCTATGGAAAACCAATAGGAAATTACAGATTTCAATTCTGCAAAACCAGAAGTTTTGATTTCCCTTCCACAACCGTATTGATTGTTCCCGGGAATCCGGTTTCATTGAAAGATCCAAATGAACAAATTTCAGTTCCGGCAGCATCCCGCACCGTTATCTTCTGAAGACTGTTGTCTTCTGTGGATACATAAAAGACCACTTCTCCAGTCCCGTATTTGGGAGAACACACCAGAGGATAACATTTTATTCCGCCAAGAGAAACTTCCATCGGAACAAAAACCAGTTCCTTGTTCAGTCCTGTCATTTCCTGCCCCATAAGATTTACGGAACTAACACTGGTCAATGGTTTCCGAATTATCAGGGCAAGCTGTTTCAAAAGATCAGCCATAGCTTCCTGGTTGTAATCCGGAGCGCCTTTGGTTTCGAGTTTCAAATCCTGTTCAGGCTCCATGCTGAAAAGAAAAGAAACAGTGCCATCCATGGTTTTGTATTCTCCGGAAATTCTGCCATTCTCTTCAAGAAGTGCAAACTCAGGAATACCGGCAAAAAGTTTTCCCGCCATTGCAGATGAGTAAACGGGCATTACATCATCATAGGGTTCCACATATGCATTCATCTGCGCATCAATATCCTGATTGATCGCCATATGCAGTTCTGCCTGCTGGTACGGGTCCGTATCAGGAGTATTTTTTTCCTTTGTTGAAGTGCAGGCGGAAGAAACTGCTGCGATCAATGCCGCAGAAAGAATCCATTCCATCGTCTTTTTCATAAATTGCTCCATTCTTGAAGTAGTTTTTCTTATTCTATAACTATTTTTCTTACTTATTCTTTGTCTAATACATCAGAGTTTTCGGATTCATTTTCCGCTTCCATTTCTTCAGACACTGCAGAGCCGGAATCCAGATTCTGTTCCATTTCCACGGAATCAACAGAATCTTGATAGTCTTCACTGATGAAAGAAAAAGTTTTCTCTGGAGATTTAACCTCCAGTTTTTTCAGAATAAGTTTCTGAATATTTTCTCCTTCCCCAATGACTACAACCTCAGCGACCCGGAATCCTCCAAGATCCTGAAATTGAGAATATTCCTCCCAGACAACAGGCTGTTTTTCTCCACGAATCTTTTCTATTCGCACAATATCGCCCTCGCTGTTAAAGGAGAACACCGCGGAAAACAAGGATCCAAAGAAATTTGCTGTGTTTACAGCAATTCTCCTCTCTCCATTCGGTCCGTCTGGCAACCTCTGAAGGGAAGATTTTTCCAGAATCAGCGGCAAATCTATTGCCAATGCCGCAACTGATCCCATATGGGCAACCAGCAGAGGATTTGTTACCGGCAAAACCTGTCCCCCATCTGCGGAAAACCAAAGCTTATTATTATCATATTCGTAAACAAATTCGTGCTTCTGATCCCCATCCATTATTTCATACTTCAGGGTCATTCGCCCGTCACGCTGGACCGTATTGGATATCCGAGTCTTCTTGTCTTCAGACTCCCGCACCACATGAATAGAGTCCATATCTCTCATGCCTTGCAGCTGCGCACTGGACTGAACAATATCAGCTGCCTCCCGATCCTTCATCACAGCTGTTTCACAGGATGTAAAAATCCATAATGAAGCAGCAGCCAAGATCCAGAAAAGACTTTTCTTCATCTGCCAATACTCCTTTCCCTTCAACCCTTCTTCAAAGCAATGCCGGAACTTCCTCCGGCACAGCTTTTCCTATAACCTGGTCTGCCAGGCAGCAATAGATGTTAAATTACCAGCCGTAAATCTTGTTGTCAAGATATTTTTTCAACTCTGCAATGGGCACACGCTCCTGTGCCATGCTGTCGCGTTCACGTACAGTTACCGCATTGTCATTATCTGATTCAAAGTCATAAGTCAGGCAGAACGGAGTCCCGATCTCATCCTGACGGCGATAACGCTTTCCAATATTCCCTGTAACATCCAGTTCTGTACGATAATAACTGGAAACTTTCTTCTGAAGCATCTCCGCCTGTTCATTGAGCTTCTTGGAAAGAGGAAGCACCGCAACCTGAATCGGAGCGATACGAGCCGGGAACCGCAGAACAATGCGCACATCCTCATCCATGCCTTCCTTCTGTGTCGGAGCCTTGTCTTCGCAGTACGCATGGCAGAAAATAGCCAGTATTGTACGGTCAAGTCCCACCGATGTTTCCACAACAGTCGGGATAAACCGCTTTCCAGTGGCCTGATCCAGATATTCCAGATTCTGTTCTGAAAATTTCTGATGCTGTGAAAGATCCCATGTTCCCCGATGATGGATGCCTTCCAGTTCACCCCAACCGAACGGGAACAGAAATTCAATATCTACAGCAGCTTTTGCATAATGAGCCAGCTTGTCATGAGGATGCAGACGAATTTCATCGTCACGGAATCCCAGTTTGTTTTTATAATAGTTGACACGCTGCTCCCGCCAGTAATTGAACCAGTCCATAGAGCCTTCATCCGCACAGAAGAATTCCATTTCCATCTGAGTAAATTCGCGGGAGCGGAAGGTAAACATTCTGGGTGTAATCTCATTTCGGAAGGCTTTTCCGATCTGGGCGATTCCGAAGGGAAGCTGCTGTCTTGTAGCAATACGAATCAAATTAAAATCCAGGAAAATCGGCTGACAGCTTTCTGCGCGCAGATAAGCGATATGCTCCTCGTCAAAGACCGGTCCTACATACGTTTTCATCATCAGATTGAATTCACGGGGCTCGGTCAGATTGTGTGACCCGCAGTTCGTACATGTTTTCGGATCCGGCATCTGATCCACACGGAACCGAGTTTTACAGTCTTTGCAGTCGCACATAATATCGCCGAAGCGGTCCACGTGGCCGGAAGCTTTCCAGGTTTTCGGATGACATATAATCGTGGAATCCAGTCCCACAACATTGTTGCGCGTTTCCACCATTTCATTCCACCAGAGCTGTTCCACGGCCTTTTTCAGCATGGAACCATAAGGCCCGTAATCCCAGAAACCATTGAATCCACCGTAAATTTCTGAAGACTGGAAAATGAATCCGCGACGTTTGCAGAGGCTCACGATTTTTTCCATGAGATCACCCTGAACCTGAATATCCATAACTGAATCCTTTCTTAACCTTTCTAACAAAATGGGAACTGAATTTTATGTAAATATAACCGCCACCTAAAAAATTACAAGAAAAAACTGCATTTCCTTTTTCTGGAAATCCATTGAAATCTTATTCTGCTTCTTTTTCCTGTTTCTCCTCCACCTGTCCCTGCAGTTCCATGCGTTTTTTTCTTCTCAGCTCCCTGCGTGCGCGAAAAAATGATGCCAGACGATAACAGAACCAGTATCCAAGCGGTGCCGTAATTAAAGTAAAAACAAGCCCTCCGACAAAAAACGGCACCAACACACAACTTCCAAGAGAAGTAAAATTCTGCCAGGCATCCTGCATAGTCTCAGCTTTGATCAATCCCCGGAAATTATTTTTCAACACAGAAATTTTCAATGGATTGAAAAGGACCAGACTTCCTACATAACACTGGACAGGATAAACAAAAAAAATTGTTGCCGGATTTGTAACACACGTAAACATCCAGGCAAGCACTTTATTTGCTCTGAAAACGAATGCAAGAAAAAGAACCGGAAGTGTCTGCAGGCCTACCGGAAACATCCATCCGACAAACAGCCCCAGTGCCGCACCTCTGGCAATACAGTCCGGAGACCCTTCCTGCTGAACGATTTTCAAAACAAATTTACTAAAAGAACTGCGCTTCATAAAAACCATTCATTATTTTATATTCTGTATTTCATATTCTGCAAAACTTGTTCAGTAATCCTGCAAATCCACAGCATACAGGCCTCCGGGGAAAAATCTGTGGTCAGACGCCTCTTCATAATAATTCCTATCTGTACCCTTTCCTGTCCGGGAGGGAGTAGAATATTTTGAAAAATACACCGTTTTCCCCTTCTCTTTCTTTGTCTGCCCCCTCTGCCTTTGGAAACAGTAATCCGTTCAGAACACTTTTTCAAATTTCTTTTTGGAAAAAACTTCTGGATAAAAAAATATTTTCTTCCTTCCCATAATTCTTCAAAATTCAACTTATTTTGAAGACCCCGGTGATTTCATTGTCTGTTTTCCCATCTTTTTTTATTTTTTCAGTTAAATCCATCGATTTCATATCTCGATATCCCATGCTCTTATTGTTTTTTCTCTGTTTTTAATAAGTCCTGATTTCTTTTCTCTGGATTTCGTTGTCTCTCATTTTCTTTTTCTTTGAACTGTATTTCAAAACGACCATTTCCGCAAAGAGATGATAGGAACGGTGGCAATCAAAGAGTTCTTCCTGGAACAGGAAATAGAACAAAACCTTCTTTTCTTCTTTCTCTCTCTCCGCACAGAAAAAACAATCTCAATAGTTCATCAAATAGATATCCCGCCAATAATAAAGCCTTGCCCCCCTATCTTTTTTCAGTTCTCTACAGCCAATCGTTTCAAAATACACCGACGCAGAATCCAGGAAGGAAAACCATCTACCTTGTTTGTGAAGACAAAAAAATCCGGCATCCCCGTCAGGCAAAATCGCCAAGGGAATGCCAGATTTTCTGCAAAATAATTTTTCTTTATAAGAGCCCAGTGCCGATATCGGCATTAACCTGCATGCTCCGGATTTTCTTGTTCCAGCTTCTGGAGCTGCTTCAGCAAGGCCTGCGGAGAACGTTCCCATCTGGCCAGGATCAGATATGCAACAGGAACAACAAACAAAGTCAGAATACAGGCACTCAATCCGCCATAGACCACCACTGCGCCCAGACATTTCCGGCTTGCAGCACCTGCTCCGCTTGCTAAAAGAAGCGGAACCGCTCCTGCGACGGTCGAAATACCGGTCATGAGAATCGGTCGGAGACGCAGTTTGGAAGCCTGCAGAAGCGCCTCTTCAAATTCATACCCCGCATCTCGGAGCTGATTTGCAAATTCCACAATCAGGATTCCGTTTTTAGCCGCAAGACCCACCAGCATGATAATACCGATCTGAGTGTAAATATTCATGGTAAGTCCCATAAAATTCAGTCCTGCAATAGCACCGATCATCCCCAAAGGTACCGTCAGCATAACGATAAACGGACACACAAACGATTCAAACTGTGCCGCCAGAGCCAAATAAGAAACTAAAAGGGCCAGCCCGAAAATCAAAGTCATGGAACTGGAAGCCTCCAGCAAATCTTTTGACTGACCTTTATAAAAAATCTGACAATCCGGACATTCTTTTCTTGCAGTTTCTGTCAGGAATTCCAGCACATCACTCAAAGCATATCCTGGCGCCACATTTCCGCTGATCGTAATAGCACGAACCCGGTTATACCTGCTCAGACGTCCAGAATCTCCGCGCTCCTTGACTTCTACAATATTATCCAGCGGAATCAACTCTCCTGAAGTATCAGAACGTTCATAAATATTCATCAGGTTATCCGGTGTTGCCCGGCTGAACCGATCTGCCTGAAGCACAATATCGTACTCCTGCCCCCGGTCCAGGAACGTTGTCACGCTGCGGGACCCAAGCATGGTTTCCAATGCATGCCCCACGTTGCTTGCGGAAATCCCCAGTTCATTTGCCCGTTCTGTATTAATTTCCACATGGAGCTGGGGAGTTGTCTCCTTGTAGTCATATTGAATATCTACAAAGCCTGGATAATCCTAACATTTTGCAAGGATTTTATCGCGCCACTCCACAAGCTCTTCATAGCTGGAACCGCCAATGACAAACTGCACAGCACTACCTCTGGCACCAATTCCATTAGGCAGATAAGGCTGTACAGGAATACCCGGCAGAGCAGAAAGATCCTGTCGAATCTGCGCTAAAAGTTCAGAAGCGCTCTCCTTACGCTGTGACCACGGACTCAGTTCCAGAATGCCTGTTCCGCGGTTCACCGCTCCATCTGAATCTCCAAACGATGGCACTACCATCATCAGATCCTTCGCTTCACCGTTTTCAATGTATGGCATAATGCATTCTGTCACCTGATCGGCGTAATTGCTCATGCGGTAGAAATTGGTACCTTCCGGCGCCTGCATGTTCAGCATGATCACAGAGCGGTCTTCCTGAGGTTCATACTCGCCTGGAATCTGCTGCCAGCCAAGGACCATTAAAATACAGATTGCACCAAAAGCACAGGTGCAGAGAATTTTCATTTTTGCACATTTGCGCAACAGCCAGTCATAAGCGTTCTCCATTTTACCGAGGCCCCAGTCCACACAGCTGCTCAGGAAAGAATCCTCATTGCGGGTCTTGAGCATTTTTGAACACATCATTGGAGTCAGAGTCAAAGCGACCACACTGGAAAAACATACTGCGGCAGTAATGGTTACAGAAAATTCTGTGAAAAGTTTTCCGGTCTTTCCACTCCACAGGCAGATCGGCATAAAAACGGCAATCAACACCACCGTTGTAGCAATGACTGCAAACAAAACCTGATCGGCTCCGCGGGTTGAAGCCAGAAGCGGAGGCTCTCCATCCTCAATTCTACGGTGAATGTTTTCCAGCATCACAATCGTGTCGTCTACCACAAGTCCGATTGCAAGCACCAGAGCCAACAGGGTCAGCAGATTGATACTGTACCCGAGAATTGCCAGCACGATAAACGCCTAAATCAGTGATATCGGCACAGTGACAGCCGGGATCAGAGAGGCCCTGAGACTTCCCAGAAAAATGAAAATAATGGCAAGCACCAGAATAGTCGAAAGCACCAGAGAGTATTCCACTTCATGAATGGATTCCTGAATAAAGTAGGAATCATCCCGCAAGATAGACAGTTTCATGTCTTTCGGCAAATTCTTCTGAATCTCATTCATGAGCTCTCTGGTTTTCTAAGCCACACTCACGGTGTTGGCTGTAGACTGCTTAGAAATTCCGATGGCCACCATCGGTGATCCATTTGAATGGAAAGACTGGCGCAGACGACGGGATGACAACGTTACATCCGCCACATCTCCCAGTCGAATGTAATCGCCATCACCGCTGCGCCGGATCACCATGGATGAAAAATCCTTTACCGTGGAATACTGGCGGGCAATGCGGACAACAAATTCCTGTTCATTGGATTCAATACGTCCACCCGGATTCTCCACATTCTCGCTTCTCAGCACGGATTCAATATCCGCCACCGTAACGCCTTTTGCAGCCATTCTCTGCCGGTCCAGCCAAATTCGGATGGATTGTTCCTGTCCGCCGAAAATGGAGGCATCTGCCACGCCTTCAAGCACAGAAAAACGGTCCACCAGATAACGGTCTGCATAATCAGTCAGTTCCATGGGGGTCCGCTCATCACTGGTAAGGGCTACGATTACTACGGGAGTCCCGCTGGAATCGTATTTGGCAATTACAGGAGAATCGGCATCATCCGGCAGATTTTTTGTAATTCGGCTGACTTTATCACGCACATCATTAGCCGCGGCATCAATATCCCGACTGGAAAGGAATTCCAGGGTTACCCGTGAACGGCCGTCCTGACTGGTGGATGTAATGGTATCCAAGCCCTCAATTCCTGCGACAGCACCTTCAATCAGGGTCGTAATTTTTGTTTCAACAACACTTGCTGAAGCGCCGTCATAGGTTGTTGATACAGATACTGTCGGCGTATCGATATCTGGATATTCCCGGACAGGAAGACTTCTCATGGCAAGATATCCGAAGACGATCAGAAGCAACATGAAAACAATCGTCACCACCGGACGTACAACAGAAAAACGGCAAATTGACATTTCAATTTTCCTCCGTTTCTGTCAGGCGGACTTTCATACCGTCCTTCAGTTTGTTCACCCCTTCATCAATGTAACGTTCTCCAGCTGAAGCGCCTTTTACAATCTGCACAAAACCATCCCTTCGGATACCGGTCTCAATTTCACGCCGTTCCACGGATCCGTCTTCCCGCAGAATAAAAATATACTGGATTTCTCCCAAACTCTGAACCGCTTTTTCCGGAATCACCACGACCGTCTGCGGAGCAAGTTTCACAGAAAGCGAAAGGAGCATGCCAGGACGCAGAAGATATCCTCCCCGTCCATTGTCCGGATTTTCAATTTCCCCACGGATCTGCACACTTCTTGTCACATCATTCAGCCGAACAGATACCGTTGTCACAACTCCTTCAAAAGGATGATCCGGATAAGCAGAATTATATCCGGTAAAAGTCATACCCGGCGCCATCTGTGCAAAATATTTCTCCGGCACAGTAAAATCCACTTTGATGCGGGTAATATCATCCAGCGTTGTAATCAGGGAACCCGGAGTCACCAAGTCTCCGGGACTGACACGGCGAATCCCCAGAATTCCATCGAAAGGAGCTTTCAGGATGCGGTCATTCAGTGCATTCTGTGCAATATCGACCAGAAGCACGGAACGATCATATGCGGTTTTCTGCACATCATAATCCTTCTGGGATGCAATATGAGATCTGTAAAGTCCAGCAATCCGTTCATATTCACGTTTTGCTTCATCCCGGTTGATTAGAGCCTGCTCCAGTTCGACTTTCTCTGTATCATTTTCCAGTTCAAGAATCAGATCTCCCTTATGAACGCGCATTCCATCTTCGAAATTAATAGACTTTACCTTTTCCTGAACGGTCAGAGTCAGATCCACAGACTCATTGGCAAGCGCACTTCCCTGAGCCTCCAGAAGGATAGGGAATTCTTTCGCTTCCAAAGTCTTCTATTCAACAAGCGGAAGTCCTCCGGTTCGGACAGTCTTTTCTCCATCACCGGACATGCTCTGCCAGTAAAAATACTACCATAAAGAACCTCCAATCAGGAAAACACCCAGGATACATTCGCCAAATTTTTTGCAAAAGTTTTTCCAAGCCATAATCATACACTCCGAATACAAGGGGGATTGCTCTTTTCAGGGGGTGACACAGGAATATCCGTTAAAAGGCCACTTCGGATATTGTAATTTTCTGCTGAAAGTATTTTTACCGTCAACCCCGCACTTGAGTATAACGCAAACTGGGGACTTTTTATTGTAGTAAAAAAAGAATCTTCAGCAAAAAATGTTTCTTTCTTTATTTTATTCTCAGAGGTGCTGTCAACGGTACACTATCCCGGAAAATTGTTTCATGCAGGTGATGAACGACCCTGGCAAAAACTTTCTTATCCTATTCCGGAACATCTTCAAAAAGTTCCCGTGTAAAAATCTTCATCTAGGCACAAATATTTTGAAACAGTCTCTTGCCAATCGGAGACAGCTTGATGCAGACGGCTCTCCTGTCATTCACGCTAGCTTCACGAACAAGGACTCCATTGCGGACCATGGATTCAACCAGTACGGAAGTTGCAGGCAAAGTCATATTAATTCGTTCCGCGAGGATTTTCAGGGAAATACCCTCTTCATGATTCTATGTGAGATGGGACACTGCAACCAGGGCCTTTTGCTGCCTGGCGGTCAAAGACATCAGTAAATCCGCTTCACTTTCTTCATAGGTCTTCAAGCTGTTCTAACGGAGTTTTTCCAATACATCACACAGTTGAAGTATAACTTCTTCAGGCTAAAATATCTCGGACATCTTACCTTTGATCCTTCCGGGGGGTTGACTCTTCAAGGAATAAATGCGCAAATGAATATACCGACAAACTGAAAATATATCAAGCTTCCAAATGAAATTTTTATTATTTTTCTTCATTCCACCCCGTTAGACTTTCCAAGTTTAAACGGCCACATGAATTCCACGGTATCAACTCAATTATCGACAAGATAATTTGAGTTTTTTAAAACTTTTTTCATTTTTTCCTTGAATCCTGAATAAAAACTCTTGCCAAATTTTTTATTTTATATTATCATTAGGAAAGAGAGGGGTGTTGCGGCACTCAAAAATGTGAGATCTTTCATAGGAGAAAATTGTGTCATGCTTGTCAAATGTATGAACTGCGGAAAAACTGCAGATTACGAAATGCCTCCCGGTCAGGAATTTTCCTGCGAATGCGGAGCAAAATTGATGATCCCGAGAGAAGACGACTATAAAAATTATTTTTCCACGCCGATTCTGGCTATCCTTTATTCTGCACTTGGAATTTTCTCCATGCTGGCAGCAGTAATAACTCTGACGGTCCCCTTGGAACACAAACTTGAAGTTGTTTTAGTCCTGCTTCTCATTGCGCTGGTTATGTTTTCCTTTTCAAGTGTTATCTACTACCTGGCCAAAATAGAGTTCAACTCACGAAAAAGCTGACCTCGGTTTTCTCTTTTTTCCGGCAGGAATCAATATTTGAAACGGATGCGGTATAAAATTTTCCTTCAACGTCGTTCTGTTCATTCAAAGACCCCATATAAAGCCAGGGAAGGAAAATTTTTATCCGCTCCATGCAAAAAGCCAGATCAATAGAAAAAATACAATATACAAAAATTGGGATGCCATATAGTAGAGTATACAAAAGTTTTTTCTGTATGCTGGTATTGCATTACTATTCCCCCATTGCCTGTTTTTTTTCAGACAGGAAGTCAATTTGCAGGAAATCCTTTTTCTCTTCTCTCCGGATCCTTTTTTTATTTTCAGAATAAGGAAATACCCCCATATTCACTTTTCTACAGAGTAATTTCCTCATTCTTCTGAAAAATCTCTCTAAAATCTCTTTTCTCCTTATTCTGCTTATTCATGCAGGATAGATGCAGAAGACTTTATCATTTCATCATCAGGAAGTTCAGCAGACCATTCTGGCGAACATCCCCGTTTTTGTCTGGAAAACCAGGCAAAAGAATTTTCTGGAAGGATGTGGTGTGCTCCTTCAAAAAGAGTCAACCTCACATTGCCTGATACACATCTCATCAGTACAGGATGTTCCGGTCCATACATCAGGTTTTCGCATTCATGGTTTCTGAGATGTTCCGGGATCAACTCATTTTTTACAATAAAATCCATATCAGCCTGTGAAATAACGTCTTCCGGCCGGCAAAGGAGATTATAAGCCTCAATCGCCTGTGAAACAGGAACACTCCCCTGATGTCCATCATGAATTCCCGTATTGATATCGACAGGAATGTCTGCGGCATTTTTCAAATAAGTTGCAGCGGAACGTGCCCGGGCCTCCCGCGCTGCATACGGATTTGTTTCAGGATCTCCGCCGCAAACGAGTTCAATTTCCCGAGCATAGCGTGTCCAGTCTTTGGAAGCAGCCGTCTGAGCATGCCACTTGGTTAAATCTGAAATGGGACACCAGCAGGAAACAGCAGTCCAAAGCTCCGGATGGCGCCCGGCAAGCAACAAAGAGGCATATCCGCCCCCGGAACCACCGCACAGGAAGATTCTGTCGGAGTCCACGTTTACGATTTTTTTCATAAAACTTACGGCATCAACAATATCCTGCACTGCGAATTCGGATCCGCAAGCCATACTGTTCCGATTCCATCCCCGAAAATCCGGATAAATATAGTGCCAGTTCCATTTTCGGCAGCATGCTCCATAAAGATCCGGATGATCTCGCCAGTCACAGCTCCAGGTATGCAAAGCCACAACAAGAGGTCTCGGTTCAGAACCGAAAGCCTTCTGAATATAGGCATTCTGATACGTATTATCTGCCGAACAAACATAACTTATTTCAATAAGCTTCCCTGAATCATCCTGAAGACGAGCCATAAGACAATCCTCACCCATAAAAAATTTTTATTTCAGACTTAATGAATGAACAACTGCAGTTGAAAGACCGGATACTCCTCTTTCTGCCCCTTCTTCATCAGGACCTTCAACGTAAGAGGCTTCTGCTGTACTCAGTTAATGGACACGTTGATCTGTAAAAAATCAAGCGGTCCTTCTTACTTATTTTACTTCGTTTTCCTTCTACATCGTCTAAATTGCTCCGTAAAAGGAATACAGACTCTTGTCTTTTTTCAGGGGACCCCATCTTGAAAACGCCCATTCTGGAAGTACAGTAACTTCGTATTATTCCGGCTGTGTTTATCTGGAAACATCTTCCGTCATCAGCCATTCCCGGAAGCTGTATCCAATCCGGCACTGGAATCCGGCAGAACACCTACTGAGTCGGACAGAAACAAAACGCTTTTGAAAAAAATCACATGAAAGGAACCCCGATTCATGGGAAATGATTGCTATTACTGCGTTATCATGACGGATAATTCAGAAATAAAAGGCGCAGCTGCAGAACTTCTTGCAGCCTTTGATTACAATATCAGCAGCTGGAAAGACGAAGAAAGTCAAATCGTCAAACACACCATTTATTTCACATCGGATGAAGAAGGACGTGCCGGACTGGAATTTCTGAAACAGGAATCCTCCAAATGGAAAGAATTTGGAATTGATCTTTCAGATTTTCAATATACCATCATTCAGAAAGAGGACTGGGCTGAATCCTGGAAACTTCACTTTAAAACCATGGTTCTTTCCCCTCGGCTTGTCATTAAACCCTCATGGGAAAAATATACCCCTCTTCCCGGACAGCAGGTTATCATTCTGGATCCCGGCATGAGTTTTGGAACAGGGCAGCATGCAACTACAAAATCCTGTCTTCTTGCCATCGATGAGTTTACCTGCGAAGCCAGAGCTCAAGGCAGGACGCTGTCCTTTCTGGATGCCGGATCCGGCTCAGGTATTCTTTCCATTGCAGCAGTAAAACTCGGCTGTTCACCGGTACGGGCTTTTGACATTGATCCGGATACCATTCAGATTGCCCGGGAGAATGCCCGAACCAATGGAATACGTGACGAAGAGCTGGATCTTCAGACATCCTCTTTGGAAGATTATGACAACAAAGATTTTTTATTTGATTTAATCGCAGCTAATATTCTTTCCTCCGCCCTGATTTCCGGACGCAGAAAACTTTTATCCATGGTCAAGCCCGGTGGGAAGCTCATTCTGGCCGGAATCCTAGCCACCGAATATGAGCAGGTTAAAGATTCGTTTGAAGAACTCGGCTGTAAAGAAATTAAATCTGTCCAGGAAAAAGAGTGGCGCGGAGGTTCTTTTCTGGTTCCAGGAAAAAACTGATTTTCAAGCCGTATGAAGCGGTAAATCTTCATACGGGATAAACAGCAGCTCTTTCCTTTTGGAAAACGAAACATCGATACAACAGAAATGATCGGCAGATCCGCCGATTTTCCCCTTCACTCTTTCCGAAGGAAAAACTTCCTTCCATAAGAGCAATTTATATACATCCATGCTCATATGGGAGGAAGTTAATTTCATTAATTTCCTTTTTGATCATGATCCTATCATAAAAAGCGAAGTATTCCGGCATGACAAAAAATAATATCACAACCGGACTTGAAATACACTTACACTGAAAATATCTGCGTCTGTCTGCCCCCGCTTTGCATTCGTGCTGAAATTCTGCATCCGTGTCAGCGTTTTTTACAAAGGATCCGGAAACAGATTTGACGGTATTCAGGAAAAAGGCTGAGAAACCTTCTCTTCCACACCTTTTTTCATCTTCACGATAAGAGTGCGCTTCGGGAAAACCACTGCAATGGTCTGATTGGAAGACGCCAACAGACTGGCATTCAGAGAATCCCGATTCCATTCCAAGTTCACGCGAATTCCGCCTTGTGCCCGGATCCCCTTAAAACATCCTTCCGTCCAGTTGTCTGGAAGAGCAGGATAAAGTTCCAGCATGACTTCGCCTTTTTCAGTGCGCTTGTGACTCTGCACAAACATCTCGGAAATTCCGGCAGTAATCCCGAAATTTCCGTCGATCTGAAATGGCGGATGCGCATCAAAACAGTTTGGATAAATCCCGCCACCATTCACTTCAATATGCTGCATGTCAGGATCCACAGGCCTCAGGAAGCTGCGGAAAACCTGGCATGCGTGGTTTCCGTTGTGAAATCTTGTCCAGAGGACAAAACGCCATCCCATAGCCCAACCGGTACTTGCATCTCCCCGACGTCTTAGAGCAACTTCTGCCGCACGAAAAAGTTCCGGTGTCTTTTCAGGAGTGATTTCTGCACCCGGATAAACGCCATACAGATGGGATAAATGCCGGTGATGGATATCGAATTCCTCAAAAGCCTCTCCATATTCCAATAGTTCCCCTTCCGGACCGATCTTTGGAACAGCCAGCTTCGGCAGAGTCTCCCGGATCTTCTGACAGAGCGAATCATCCCTGCATGCCAGAATTTCTGCCGCCTCCAGTACGGAAGCAAAGACATCACGGATGATAGACATATCCATTAAAGAACCGGATGTAAGTCCGGCAACACGTTTTTCTCCGTGTTCATTTCTCTACACCGGATCGAAAAAACAGTTTTCAGGAGAAGACGATGGACAGGTATCCATCAGGCCGTCCTCCCTGCGCACTCTCAGAATACTCAGCAGGAATTCTGCCGATCCGCATAGAATCGGATAAACCTCTTTTAAAAATTCCACGTCTTCCGGATTGTATCTGAAATGTTCCATCAAGTGTCTGCACATCCAGGCTCCAGCCATAGGCCACAAGGAATAACCGCACCAGCCTGTTGCCGGACTGCAGAATCTCCAGATATCAGAATTATGATGAGTACACCAGCCGTCTGCGTGGTATAAATCCTTCGCCGCCATACGTCCGTTCTCTGAAAGCTCCTGAATCATGCGGAACAAAGGCTCCCCGCACTCCGGCAGATCGGCTGATTCCACCTGCCAGTAATTCATTTCCAAATTGATATTGGTTGTGTAGTTGCATCCCCAGGGAGGTTCTTTCATGTTATTCCAGATCCCCTGAAGATTAGTGGGCTGGGTCCCTGTTCGCGATGAGGCAATGGTCAAGTATCGTCCATAATGATATAAAAGAGCCGCCAGACTTCTACAGTTTTTCCCGTCTGGATCCTGATTCTCCTGGCAGAGTTTAATTCTCTGAACAGTCGGAAGCTTGTCATTTTCTATTTCGGGGAAGTCCAGAACAGACCTTTCATAAAGCCTCTGATGATCCTTTATGTGTCTCTCCAGCAGACATTCATAGCCTTTTTCTTCTGCAGATGCAAGATCCTGTTCCACCAGGCGGAATGGATCGACCCGGCTTTCAGACGGTTTTGTCTTATAATCTTTAAAATTGGAACGAATCGCCACAACAAGCACACAGTCTTTAAAATTCTGCAAGGATAAAGATGCTCTGCCGCCTTCTTCCTTTTCTTCAAGGACTTTTCCGTCACAGGCAATTACACGGCAGGCCATACAATAATGCAGTCCTCTTTCACCAGCACCTGATTTCTCGATAATTTTTCCATATCGGTTGAAATATGGCATGAATCCGTCAAAAAGAACAGTTCTTCCGGATACACCGGATTCGCCTTCCATGCTTGATGTAAAATAAATCCGACAGCTTCTCTCCCGCTCACTTTGTATTCTGAGGACCAATACTGAATCCGGAAATGAAGCAAAACAGGTGCGTTTTTCTGCACCTTCTAAAATAAATTCTGTTGTACAGCATGCGTTCTGGAAGTCCAGAATACGTCGGTAATTCCGATATTTTTCTTTATCACAGGAAAGAGCAAAATCCAGATGCAGATCTCCCGCAGGCTGGTAACATGCGCTGTCACTGTTATTCATGCAACTTGAAGCAAAATCATTGGCATCTGCGTAACGTTTTTCATCCAGAAGCGAACGTGTCTTCAAATAATTTTCATAAAAGGAATCAACGGTTTTATAGCCGGGAACACCTGACCACAATGTATCCTCATTTAAACAAAGCTTTTCTTGCCAGGGTCTTCCAAAAATCATAGCTCCCAGGCGTCCGCATCCAATAGGATAGGCCTCTACCCAATGGCCTGCAGGAGAAACTGCATAAAGACGGTGTGCGTGAATATTCATGCTGTGCCTTTCTTTTTTACGTCCAAACAAAAAAAGAAAAAAAGGACTTTCTCTTTCACAAGGTCAGAATCAGTGTTTCACTGATATCATCTGTAAAACAAAATTCTTTTTTCCGAGAAAATCCTTTTTATAAAAAATGGAATGAAACGTCTTACTTTACCTTCAGGCGCGTGCATCCAAATCGATTTCAGTCCAGCAAAGCTGCGTGATGTTCTTGTCTCCGCGATTGAAGCATTCCACCACATTCACACCGTCATGCAGCGTTCCAAGAGGAATCTCAAAGGCCGCGTAGTGCACCTGTTCCGGCAGATTCGGAAGCTCTGCATCCGGCGGCAGAGGACGACAATATACGGTGTTAATCAGGACATCCACATCAAATTCCTCGCGGCATCCAACGATAACAATTCCTGTTCTCCCCTGGACTCCACCGCCGCAGTTGACACGAACAGTTCCATTGCAGCAGTTGGGCCAGATGATCGATGGGAAACGACTGGCAGGATAAACTCCTTCGCCGATACATTCATGGGCTGTCACCACATGGCGCCGTGCACGACGTTCCACTTCTTCTCGGTTACAGGCATAGCCGTTGAACTCCTGCTGAGCTTCCTGATTTGCATAAGTTCCCCCGCCATACGGGAAGTGATTATACAAATAAATACCGTCTGCCCCCTCATAATAATAAGTTGCGGCAAAACCGTTGTCTGTTTCCTGGTTCATTTTGATGCCAATGCCGCCCTGTCCGCGGATCATGCAGTCAATACATGGCACAATCTGAACAGGCGGTGGAATCAGCTGTTTCCAAAGAGCCAGCGGCCAGTCGTCTTCTGTATTTGTATTGGCGGGGCCCGGAATCAAAATATCCACGAGCTTTTCTTTAGCCCAGGTCACAAGATCCATACCGGAATTCATAGCTTCTGTAATAAAATACGGCACGCGCACAGCAATTCTAAGTTTATGCCCGTATTTCTTTTCCGCAAGGTTCGCAAGATAACGCACATCCCGCATGAACTGTGTCAAAATATTCTTGCAAACATCGTCGAATCCGGGCCGGAACACTGGCATGGAACGCAGGAAGTCCAGCTCAATTCCATCGGATTCAAAATTCAGCAGATATTCTTCTGCCATAGCCAGATGGTAATCATAAACCTCTTTGCGTCCGTAGTCAAATGCATTATCATTCCACTAACTGCGCCAGGTATGACGGTACCAGGCACGGATCAGGTCCTTGCGCTGGCGCCACAAGTCTGAATGCTGCGGCCAGAATTCGGTCTAGAGGGGAGTATGATGGATATCATTCATGCGCATGGAATGCCACATTTCAACGCCTTTTTCATGGCACATGCGATAACGGAGCTGCATAAAATCAGGCACTTCCTGATGCAGTTTCAGAGTATTAAAAGCCAATGCCTTGTATTCTTCAGGGACTTCTCTGCCCATATAGAAGGTTCTTCCTTCGGAATCTACAGAAATATCCTTCCAGATCGGCGTAAAGCGCTTAGACTTGCTGGGGAAGAAAATACGCTGAAAATTCATATTGTAAGCGATAACTTCCACACCACCGCGCTATGTATAAAAATCCACATCCTTCTGAAGTCCTTCCACGGACATATTTTCCGGACCGCTGTACCAGAAATTCCATGCGTCCGAATTAATAAATATACCCTTCATTCTATTCTCCTGTTTTTTTAATCACATCCAAGGCATTCATTTTATGCTATTAAAAATAACATGACGAAAAAATCATTTCCACTGAAAAAAGTACTTTTTTCAAAAAAAGACGTTTTCTGCTTCCCTCAATAAGTCTTCATGATTTTTCTTCCCAGATCATTTGAAATAAAAAACGACCTGCAGATTTTTTGAGTCTTTTCGTCCATCGCTTTCTCTCTGAAGCAAGTATTCTTTTTCGCCAGTATTAACGAACCTGCAGGCGAATCGGAAAGAATTCTTTATCCAAAAAGCAGACTGAAAATTTTAAGCTCAAATTGTAGAAAAATCCATTCTCCTTCTTCTTCTTTATTGATCATGATTTATTCGCCCGCATATTCCGGATTGTGTAAAACTCAGTTTGTCCAAGCTTTTCCCACTTCCCTATCGGCAAATTACTTCTATTCAATCTGAAATCTTGTCAGAAAACCAAAGTCCTCATAGCGAGTCAGATGCATATCCCGTTCGACAGCTCGGACAATCTCGGCAAAATGACACGAATTCATCGTAAAATCTTTCATTTCCTTTATGGCTCCCGGATTCCAGGACGCCTGCGCAGTACCGGCAAAAATCTCCATGAGTGCAGTCGCACCTCTGTTCAAATGCCAGGTTGTCCCCAGAATCCCGAATCCGTCATGCTCTGCAATATAATGTCCCTCGCTCAAAGTATTCTATAGACGGTTCCATGGACAAAGAATCGTATCATAACCATATTCCATCAGATGCCGCGTGGATGCCCATTCGAAATCAAGCGTCTGGTCAGGGACACCGCAGTATTCCCAATCACAGAAAATAAGATCCCGGGGCAGTTCCCCCAACAGACGGCTGAAACCTTTTTCTTTAGAACCCGTAGCAACGTAGATGGACTGGAATCTGGGATCTTCCCTGTCCAGGAACATGTCATGCCAAAGCATCATACGTGTATCTCTTTCCGCCAGAATATCATGGAAGAAAAGTAACTGATCTTTCAGTAGATCCGCTACTGAATGCTGTTGGCAAAGAGAACAGGTCCCTGCGGTATAGGCTTCATCACAACCGACATGAAAATAAGGAGGACGGCCGAAAAAGTCATGCATTTCCAGAATCATATTCTTCAGGCTCTTTCGCGTCTCCGGATTGCTCAGACACCAGCTCCAGCCATCGGGCTCAAACAGCGAGGCATATTGCGGCGCGAAATCCAGAACTGCATGTTTTCCACTGTATCCTCTGGCACCGAATGCGTGTCCCAAAGTATTCAGCTGGGGAATCACCGTCAGCCCCAGATCATGCGCGATGGAAAGAATCCTCCTCCAATCCGATCTCGGAACGGAACAATCCGGCCAGCAGAAATCGGGCTCGCATTCAAACGGGAATACCCCCCATGGCTCCAGAACAATAAAATTCATCTTCAAGTAGGCAGCCAGACGAATCTGCTTTTCCATTTCCGGGAAGGATGTTTCCGGAAACCAGCATAAATGTATTCCTCTGAATGCCATAGCAGGAAAATCCTCGATACTGCAGCATGGAATTGCATAATATCGGAATATGCGCACTCCTCGTTCAGTCTCGGCAAGCTGACGCAACGTCTTCAGGGCATTCCGGATTCCCATAGCATCAGGAGACTCAATAAAAATTGAAGAGCTTTCAACTTTCAGTCTATATCCTTCGGGAGGAAGCTGATTGGAGGGAAAATGGAAAACACATTCAACATCTGCTTTGCAGTTCCAGTATTCACTGCATTCACGCAGAACAATATCGCGGATTGCCAGTTCATTCATCCCGTTCCGGATACTCAGCTGAATAGACGCATGATCCTGCATCCGGAAAAAATCCCCATCCTGAAATTCCAGATGTACAGGCGTCGGGCAAAGACGGCTTCTAAAAATTGATTCCATCTGCTTATTCATTCTAAAATCCTTTCAGTTTTTTCTCATTCCCCTCTAAAAACGAAAACACTCCTCAAGATTCGTCTATGCAAAAAAACGGACAATCCACCACCATTCCATCCATCAGAGATATATATTACGATTCACCTGCAGCATGATTCGCCCGGCAGAGTCATAATTGCTGAGTCTCATATCATTTTCGATCTGTCTCAAATAATGATGGAATATGCAGGTAAAATCAGGTGCCCAGTCCGTATTGAAATCATTTTCCCGGATCCCTTGAAAATCACCACCGCGCCATGCTGTCATAGACGCTTTTCCAATCGTTGTAACCATTCCCTTGTCCAGATCGGCCCATGTAGTTTCCAAAATACCTTTCAGAGGAATCTCAGAAGCTATACGGCCTAGTTCCAGAAGGCCCTTCAAGTTGGAACAGGGACTCACCAGCGTGTCAAATCCCTCTTTTGCAAAGAAACGCATGGTGGGCCACTAAGGCGGATTTCCCTGTTCATCCACGAAATACCCATACTGCCAGTCACAGATAATCATATCCTTAGGCAGTTCCTGATAGAGTTTTCCAAGCCCCTCGGCTTCTTTCCCGCAGGCTATGTATCCATACCAACGCGGATCATCGCTGTTCAGGAGCATATCGTGCCACATCATCATCCGTGCGCCATGCTGCTTCAAATAATCATAAAAATACAAAAGATGGTCTTTCATCAAATCCGGCAGATTCTGTTTCCGACAGCTTCTGCATGTCCCTACAAGACGTGCTTCATCGCAGCCCGCATGAAAGAATCCGGAATGACCAAAACATTCCAGCATTTCATCGACACAATCCGTAAGAACTTTCCGGGTTTCCGGATTGCTCAGACACCAGCTCCAGCCGTCGGGCTCCACCAGAGACATTGCCTCCGGGAACTGGTTTTCAATCACATGTTTTCCACCGTTTTCTCTTGATCCCGATGCATGCCCAAGCAGATTAAACTGAGGAATCACGGTTACACCATGCCGGGCGGCTTCTTTTACCAGTCTCCGGATATCCTCTTTGCTTATATGGCATCCCGGCTGTTTCCAACAGAGATAAGGATGCTTTTCAAAAGGAAAAACTCCCCACGTCTCTAAAACCACATAATTGAATTTACAGTAGGCCGCCATGCGAATTGCACGTTCTATCTGCCATTCCTGGTTTTCCGGGAACCAGCAGATGTGCAGACCCCGGAACTTCAGTTTTGGAGCATCCTCAATTTCAAAGGGATCCGCTTCAAACACAGAAGACGCCTCTTTTCCTCGTTCTCTTTCAGCAAGCTGTCGGAGTGTTTTCAAGGCGTTGAGTATACCGGTTCGGTCAGAGGCTTCAATTTTCAGTACTTTCTCATCCGCTTTCATCCGGTATCCTTCCGGCGGAATGGAGTTTACAGCACTATTCCATTGGAAATCTGCCCGGACTCCCCAGTAGAGACGTGTAATTTCATCGATATCCCGACAAAGTTCCACTCCGGGCTCCGGATAGTCAATCACAATAGAGCATCCGT
The DNA here is from genome assembly GCA_949290385.1 of uncultured bacterium. Lineage (GTDB taxonomy): Bacteria > Verrucomicrobiota > Lentisphaeria > Victivallales > UBA1829 > CASERY01. Next base: position 23,208 of record CASERY010000074.1, read on the forward strand.
CCTCAAGGCGATAAGGCTTTCCGTCCCCGAATTTGCAGTTCTGCGGAACCGGAATCAGACGGTTTTTCAGAATAGTTGCTTCTCGATCTGTCATAATGAT
>CASERY010000075.1 GCA_949290385.1 uncultured bacterium
GCGGTGAACTATTTGATGACTGTCCTCTGTTTTCCCGCCGCTTTCAGTTTGTTGCCAAATTTGCCGCAGGCGGTGTAGGCATTATCTATAAAGCCAAAGACCGGGTTTTCAACCGCATGGTTGCAGCGAAAACTTTGAATAATCAGCTGAAAGATGATCCGGATGCCAATCAATCTTTTTTGGAAGAAGTTCGTTTAAATGCCGTTCTTGACCATCCTTCCATAGTGCCGGTCTACGCACTTGGACATACGGAAGATGGAAGACTTCAATGTATCATGAAGCTGATTAACGGAACCTCTCTGCATCAGTTCATTGAAGAAATCAGGAGACGTTATGACAACAAAAAAGTTTCATTTGTCCAGGAACACCTTGCATTGATTTCACGCCTTGAGTATTTTCTGAAAATCTGTGAAGCTGTAGAATACTGTCATAGTTTAAAGATTGTTCATGGAGACATCAAGCCGGCTAATATCCTCATGGGAAAATTCGGTGAAGTATATCTGATGGACTGGGGATGTGCCCGGCCTTTTGGAGATCATCCAACGCGCATCAGCGGGACACCGAATTATCTACCGCCGGAATTCTTTGAAAACAAAACTGTAACGCCGCTTATTGATATTTTTGCACTGGGGATTATTCTCTTTGAACTGGTAACTCTCCGCAGAGGCTACCAGGATGAAAAAGATCTGACAGAAAATGGCTGTATGCTCTTTGAACCTGATAAATATTCCCATTATCAGCCTATGCTGAAAATCAACTCCCGGATCAAGGCAATCATTTTAAAAGCAATCCACCCGGACCCGGAAAAGCGCTATCAGAAAGTCAGTGAACTGGCAACAGATATACGACATTTTATCTATGATGAGGAAATCTCTGCAGCACCGGACAACATCCTGCGAAAAATATTCCGCATTCTCTATCGGAATCGAGTCAAAACAGTCATAGCCATGAGTATCATCTTTCTGCTTTTCTGCAGCGGATTCTTTTACCTCTACTATCGCGCGAATGAAGCAGAACAGGCTCAAGCACAGGAAACAATGTGCCGGATCTCCATGGTCAATTTTACAGATTCTCTCGCAAGCGCCATCGAAAAACGCTTTCTGCTGGCTCAGGCCCAGCTGCTGCTTTTTGCAGACAACCTACTGGAATTATCGGAACAGCATACGCCCTGTTCTTCCACCTTTTATGACAATGAAGATTATATGAATCCTGCGACCTGTCCTCCTTATATGATTCAGACATCTCTTTACGAAAATCCCATTAATCTGGTTTATATGGTTCGCACCCCTTCAGAACAGATGTACAAGAATCCCACGCCTAAAGTGGAAGACCCCAAAACATTTGTTTACACATGCAATAAAATTCTCTGCTACGATCTGTCCAGCCACGAAATTCATCCGGAACGGGAAATACATCAAAGACTTTTATCCAATGAAACCCCCATACATCGCTTATTTGTGCGATGGGCGGACAACAGCCGTTACTCCTACCCGGGTTCCAGAAGTTCTGTCAATAATAAAATTGAATATGAGCTATGGAATGAAGACTATTATCTGGACAAAGTTATTTTCTGGTCCTCTCCCTATTAGGATAATATCGGAACACACCGCATGATTTGCAAGTACCCCATGTTCACTCCGGATAATCAATATATTGGACACGCCGGACTTGAACTGCGTCTGGAAAATCTTCTCAGGCCGCTGATTCAAGCAAATCTTGAAGATCCGATACATCATTTTTACATTATCACAGACCAGGATGAGCTTCTTACTGTAGAACATGGCAGAATCACACTTATCACCTAGCAGGAATCAGAGAATCATCCTTCTCCGGAATCTGCTGTATCCGTTGAAAAAATCAAAGACCTGTTGAACCAGCTCCGAGATTTCCAGAGTCAGCAAATGGATATTACTGTTCGGGATAAACATTACTATGTCTCAACAGCAAGAATTCCAACAGGCAACTGTACACTTTTACAGATTGTTTCAGCAGAAGACATGAAAAATCATGTTCATACTCTGACCTTTTAATCGTCTCACGCCTGGAGACAAAGCCGCAGCATAAGCAAAACTACTGTGACTTGTCCAGAGAATGAGGATTTATTTTAATCTCCTCCTTACGCCTGAAGACAAAGCGCGTATAAAATGGCAGCAGCTGGCTGCTTTTCTGAATGTCGACTGTTTGAACCAATGTGCTCCGGTCGGATTTTGTATATTGCATTCCGACAGGGATCAAAATACGCTTTCAAATATACGATTTGAAGAAACCTTCGGGAAGAAACTCCGTCTTCGATTTTCATAGAAGCTCCAGCTCTCTTAAGACTTCTGTCAACCCTTCCTCAAAAGGAGCGGGTTCCGGAAAACCTTCACTCAAAATTTTCCCGGAATCCAGATGGGCATTTTCAGGACGTCTTGCCTCCTGAGGAATCATCTGTGTGCTCCGTTCAATACAGTCCATGCCAAGTCCCAGCTTTTCAGCCATAAGTGCACAAATGGCATAACGAGTCATTCCTGTCTGTCCACTGAAATGATAAATGCCGGAAGCATGTTTCTGAAGCAGAAAATAGATTGCCTCCGCCACATCCGAAGTGCGGGTGGGATACCGGATGGCGCGGTCATCCATCCGCCATGGGACTTCAGAATGCAGTGCATTCCATGTGGATTTCAGCAGGGGACACCGGTCCAGACCTGCAGCAGAACCGTAAAGGAAAGGAACACGCAGGACAATCCCCTGCTCCGGAAGCAGTTCAAGAACCGCTTTTTCTCCGGCAAGTTTACTTTGCCCATAAACATTCAATGGATTTGTCTGATCCTTCTCTCTGTAGGGAGGACATGTACCGTCAAAGACATAATCTGTAGAAATAAACACCATGGGAGCTTTCCTGTCTGCAGCAAGTTCTGCAAGATGACGGGATGCTGTTTCATTGATTCGAAAAGCGGATGCCGGATCTTTTTCACACTTGTCCGGATCTTTCCACGCCGCAGTGTGTACAACAGCATCCCAGTCCATTTTCGAAAGTACATCAAACGAGGATTCATTCATAAGATCCAGTGCAAGGAATCCGTCTGCCGCGTGTTCGCGTAGCCGGATGCAACTATCAGCGTGTTTCAAAAAACAGCGGACAACATCTGATCCAAGCAGACCTGCACTTCCTGTAATTAATATTTTCATTTCTCATTGTCTCCGGGTTGAAAAATAAACACATATCAAGTAAAATATACGTGAAAAGCTTTCTAAAATCAATCTGCTCCGGAAAGGAATCTAAGTCTGTATGGCCGATTTGAAACAAGAACTTCTCCGTACCGCCCATGCTGTGCAGCATTTTATTGAACAGGACTCTTTTCCTGCTCAGGTTTTCCCAGAATTACTCCGCAATGCCGTATGGGATTATCCGCTCCGCGGAGGAAAGCGACTGAGACCGGCTCTCCTGCTCTGGACTTGCGGCATGACTGGAGGTCATTGTGAAACGGCTCTTCCCGCGGCTGCCGCTGTCGAAATTTTTCACAACTGGACTCTGGTTCATGACGACATCATTGACCGTGATGAGGTACGCCGTGGCCAGCCCACAGCCCATATTCAGCTCAGAGACTCAGCCAAAGTACGCTTCGGAGGATCACCGGAAAAAGCAGCTGCTTACGGTATAAGTTTTGCAATTCTTGCAGGCGATGTACAGCAGGCATGGGCTGTCCACACGCTTATGCGCCTTTCAGAAAATCATGTCCATGATTCTGTTGTTCTTGCCCTTGTCCGGAGAATGCAGACAGAACTCAACAGAGTGCTCATCTCCGGGGAAGCCCTTGATGTGGAATTTGAACTGCATAATCCCGATACGGTATCCAAAGAAGATATTTTTCGAATGATTTCAGGCAAAACCTCCGCCCTGCTCCGTTACAGTATGCAGGCCGGAGCAGCCATTGCTCTTCAGAGTACAGACTTTGACTCGCCATTGCAACAAGATATTGGAAATTTCGCAGAGAATCTCGGTCTTGCATTCCAGATTCAGGATGATCTGCTTGGACTTTATGGAGATTTCAAAACCTTTGGAAAACCCATTGCATCAGATTTTCAGGAGGCAAAGCCCACCATTCTTTACAGAGAAGCCATGGACCGTATGAATTCTGTTCAAAGACAGGAGCTTAAATCAATGCTTCATCTTCCTTTCTACGGAGAAGAGGAAATTCAGAAGCTGCGGACCATGATCCATGACTGCGGAGCGGAAGATGCCGTCCGGAAACTCTCGGAAGATTTTTCCGGGAAAGCACTGGCCATTCTGGAAAGATTTCCCAAGAATCAGTACCGTGACCTGCTCAAGGATCTGACCTTGATGCTGATTGGACGCAATATCTGAAGTTTAAGAACATCCAGATTGCCTTCTTCTGCTCCGTGACAGCCTGAAAAATAAGCGGAAGTCCAGTTTGAGTTCCGGCATTGCCGGCATCTGAACTGGATCCGTAGGACATTATGCCTTTTTACGATTTATACAAAACAGAATTAATAAAAACAGGTGAGAAAAAATGATTCAGAAAGTATCTTTTCAAGGATGGGACCATTGCGTTGAAATGGTCAGTGGAAAATTCCGGATTATCATCACAACAGATGTAGGCCCCCGTATTATCGGAGGATTTCTCGGCGACAGCCCCAATATATTCAATGTAGATCCAAAGCTTGCAGGCAAGACAGGCGGCGATGAATGGGTCAATTACGGAGGACACCGTCTCTGGCATTCTCCCGAAACCCGGGAGCGCACCTATATGCCCGACAATACAATGATTCAGGCAGTGGAACTTGATGACGGCGGCATTTCCTTTATTTCCAATCCGGAAGAAAAAACTGGCATTCTCAAGACATTGAATATTTTCCCGGTAGGTGAAAACTCCTTCCGTGTTGAGCATTATCTTCGTAATGTCGGGGTTTGGCCCATCGAACTTGCTGCGTGGGGAATTTCTGTCATGGCTCCCGGCGGTATAGCCGCTATTCCACACAACACGGAAAAGGAAGGGCTTCTTCCGAGTAAATTCATTGCAGTCTGGCCGTATACCAAAATGAATGATCCCCGAATCAGCTGGGGCGAACATCTTGTTATGGTCAGACAGGATTCCTCTGAAAATGCAACTCCAATGAAAATAGGACTGAACTGTGAAGAAGGCTGGGTCACCTATATCAACAACGGAGTGGCTTTTATTAAGCAGTTTGACCACTATGCCGATGAAAGTTATCCGGACAACGGATGCAGTGTGGAAGTCTATACCTGCAAGGAAATGCTTGAAGCTGAAACGCTCAGTCCGCTTTACACGTTGGATCCTGGCGATGAAATTGTCCATATTGAAGAATGGACAGCACTTGACGCATCCGGTAGAACATTCAAAACGGAAGACGACGTTATTCAATTTCTGGATATTGATTTTGACGCTGAAAGCTGCAGCTGCAGGGAGTCAAAAGACAAAGACTAGAATTCCTGCGCATGCGGTGATTTCTGTACCTGCGGAAGCAAGTAAGAGTATCCTGAAGCATCGCATAGTTCTGGAAATACAAGAGGCGTCTCTGCTATTCTCTTTCCAGAACATATTTCTTTTCACAGAAGCCCGTCCATTGAACCTGGTCTTTGATTCAGTTGGACGGGCGATTCCTTTCTTCAAAAACTCACTCTTTGCATTTCTGAAAACTGCATCTCTTTTTATTCAGCCTGTTTCAACTCATTTCAAAGAGGATTTTCTGAGAAATAGTTACAATTATAAGTATTTAGCGTTCCACACCAGCAGATAAAAAGCGATGCTTTTTGTACAGAAATTTCTCCACACAGGGAAAAATATAAAAGTTAGAGATTCAGAATAATGTTTTTCTGCAAAAAAAAGAGGAACAGAGATGAATACCAAAAGGAAAAAAATCCGAAATCTCTCACAAAGTTCCTCATCCCTGAAAAACGTTTAGCAAAAAAATCTGCCTAATGAACAGACATTAAGCAAAAAATATATTATCCGCGACTCTTCATTGTGGCTTATCAGCGGACATTGCTTCGGACGATGCGGTGGGAGAAACAGAAATTTTTTCAGACTTTCCATTCCTGTCTTCTGCAATCATTTCTGAGTGCTGCAAAGATGATTTCTCCGAAAGTTTTCCTATCAGAATTTCCAAACGTTGCTCCACACTCTCCTTCCCCCCTAATATTTCAGCAACCTCTTTTGACGGTATCCCGGAAGAATCTGAGCACGCCTTCTCCACATTTTCAATAAAAGTACGAAACATATTGCAATTTCTTTGACTTATAATAAAAGAATAAGCCCCTCCAGCCATTGCCAGGATCAAAAGCAAGGGATTGACAAACAGTGAAAGTTTTGCAGATCGACTCAAATCCTGCTGTTTGGAAATCAGCCATCCACACACGCCTACAAAAATCATCAGAACAACTGCAATAAAGTTCATTGAATCTCCTCCTCTCTTCCTACGGGAGCAAAAGCCTCCTGCGACGTATCTGAATCCCCGTTTCCACTCATGGCTTGTTTAAAAGCTTCCGCAAAAATCAATGGTTCAGAAAGTTTTTCCTTCTCTGTCAGAAGATCTGAGTTCTCCTGAAGAAGCAAACGGCATTGTTCAGCCAACTCCTCAGGATTTTTCTGAATTTTTCTGGATGCAGCCTGCAGTCCTTCATTAAAAATCTTTTCTGCTTCAGCAACTTTTGTTTTTATTTTTGCCGCGTTGGACAAGGCATAGACGGCCATCATAAAATATAACAGATTAGCGCCCAGTAAAATCCATTTAAAATGTTTTGACTCCCGAAACAAAAGCGGCCAGAGAGAAAAACCAAATAGAATCAGAAAAAACAAACAGGAAAACAGAATATCCCACATTTTACGTTACCTCTTTACCTACCTCTTCAGACTATTCTGAGGAGTTTGACACTCAAATATCCCCCAAAAAACATTTTATTTTAGGATTGAGAAGAATCCAGATACTGGTATTGAGAAAAACTCTCTGCATACTCCGGGCAAGTTTCCTTCGGAATTGTTCTTTTCCTCTGTCCACTCCCAGTCTCCCGTTTTCTGCAGAACTGCGGCTGCAGTCATTCCAGAAAAGTATGGCTTTCTTCTGTTTCTTTTCTGAAGCCGGAAGATTCAGAATAATTCTAGCATACAACGTGCTCATTATAATATATCATCCCAGATCTTCTTATGCAAGATTTTCTCCAAGCCGACAGATAACGGCTCCCGATACAAGACAAATCCTGCATTCTGTAAATCTTTATTGATTATACATACATTTATTCCCGGAAATCAGAAAAATTTTTCTTTCAGCCCTTGTCAAAAGCTCTTTTGCAGGACATAATAAAAAAAATAAAAACAGGTGATATTCCCGGGCTTGAATATAATCTCTGTCTGCCAGCTAAAAAGAGAGTATCTTTTTCGAGAACAATATTTCCCCCGGAAAAAGACAGTGGTTTGCCGTTTTGTTTTGAAATCCAACAACCGATAATGACGGAGCCGAGTTTCCCTCTAAGCACGGATTCAATCTGGACCCGCAGATGTAAAGATAAACCTTTCACTGTTTTTTTGTTCTTTTTTATACGAATCGGGAAATATTAATCATGGCAGCAGTTACAAGCTATTACAAAAGAGAAATATCCAAACATTTCTGAAGGAGTTTTTTATGAAATCATCCATGTTTTCTTTTTCTGTCAATTCCGCTAGATGTACTGGCTGCGGCCTTTGTGTAAACGAATGCGTTTATGACGCTATTGAAATGGGACAGGACAAACTACCGCAGCCCGCCTTGCATGCAGAAGAAAAATGCATTCTCTGCCAGCACTGTATGACAGTCTGCCCGACAGGAGCCTGTTCAGTAGGCGGACTGGATCAGGAGGCATCCGAAAAGACATCCCCTCCAGATCCGGATCTTTATCCTAAAATCCGGAATCTCCTTCATGCCAGACGTTCCATTCGGCATTATAAGCAGGAAAATGTTGATCTTTCCATTCTTGAAGAACTTCTCAATGAGATGAAACATGTCCCTACCGGAGTCAATTTCCGCCACCTCTCCTTCACGGTCATTCAGGATATTCAGGCGATGAACCGCTACCGCAACCAGCTTTATCTGAAAATTCAGGAACTCTGCCGGGACTATCCGGATGATCCCAGGTACAAGCCCTTTGCTTCCTACCCGGAACTTTATTTCGAAAAGGGAAAAGATGTTGTTTTCCGTACTGCTCCACATATGATTCTTGCAGGCAGTCCTTCGGAAGCCCCCTGCGGAGATGTTGATCCGCTCATAGCGCTGAGCCAGTTTGAAGTTCTTGCCTGTGCCAGAGGTCTTGGGACTGTCTGGTGCGGGAGAATCATGAATATCTTCAAGGCCATTCCGGAACTGCAGAATGATGTCAGACTTCCGGATGGAGGCATCATCCGCTATGCCATGCTTTTCGGTATTCCCGAGTGGACTCACTGCAGGACATCCCAACCCGATACGCCCAAAATTCACTGGATTGGCTAATCTCGCAGTTTCTGGCACAGGAATTCCCTCAACGTTTCGGAGTTTCGGCAATTCAGACAACTGCAGCGTCAAAAGACTTCATTCATTCCTGAGGAAATCACGTCTGAAAAAACAGCACAAAAAACAGCTGTCTTTCATCCTATCAGACAAAAGGCAGCTGTTTCTCCGCTTCTTACAAAGCAGACCATCCCCGAATAAGCCGGTAGTACAGCAATCTCTCCATGCAGAAACTTTTCAAACAATATTCTTTTCTCCCCGCCTTGAAACATGCTTTTCAAAGGGAAAGAGAAAAAACACCCCCATCCACTCACAGATGATCGTCTTCCGGGATCAGCATATTTTTGACTTTTTCCACCGTTTCCGCAGTCCTGGCAAAGACTGTAGTTTTATCGTGTAAAGCAAAAGCTTCTTCAGCCCCTTTTTCAAGAATGTAGATATTCGGATTTATTTTCAGAGAAAGTATATTGCGCTCTGGCAAGGAAGACCATGCATGAAATCCCAGATTCTTCAGAGAAACCAGATATCCGGCATGATCCCACAGCTTTGCCCGTGTAACAACCGCAGCATGACGTCCCGTAGCCAGTAGAATAGCCGCATATACACTTGAGCATAATACATTCACAGTATTCCGCGCATGAAAAACAGCATGTTTTACAACCCGCTGGGAAAGCGAAACAATGCAGGAATCATCAAAACGCGTTGCAGGCGGTTCCAGAATTCTAAGGTGTTCCGTAAAATTCCATCTTTCAGGATCCTGTCCTTCCCGGGCATACCAGACTTTCCCATTGTCGGAAATCATCATTTCTCCCGTTCCCGGAACAATAATACCGCCTTCTTTTAAAATTCCGTTTTCAGCATACCCAATGGAGTTCCCCCAGAAAGGAACCTGATGTGCAAATTCCGCAGTTCCGTCTATGGGGTCAATAATCCATACCCGGTTCTGAAGTGCCTTTTCCAGATACTGAGGATCCTTGGAAGAAATTGTCTCTTCTCCCACAAGGAAGCAATTCTAGGAGACATCTTCCAGATTCCGGGTCATAAATGCCTCCACAGCACGGTCTGCACGAGTTACCGGAGTAAAGTCGGACTTCATTTCCGTCTCAGGCTTCTCGATCATCGAAAGAGAAATTCTGGCTGCCTCCTCCAGAAGATGGACTACCTTATTCAAATCCCAATACGTAAGAGCCATGGTCATTCTCCGATAATTTTGATTAAAACGCGCTTTTTCCGGCAACCATCAAACTCTCCGTAGAAAATCTGCTCCCACGGGCCGAAATCCAGTTTGCCGTTTGTTACAGCAACCACCACTTCCCGGCCCATGATCTGCCGTTTCAGATGACCGTCCGCATTATCTTCACCGGTACGGTTATGATGATACTGGGAAATGGGTTCATGGGGGGCCAGTTTTTCAAGCCATTCTTCGTAATCTTCATGAAGCCCGGATTCATTGTCATTGATAAAAACAGATGCCGTAATATGCATGGCATTGCACAAAAGCAAACCTTCACGGATACCGGACTCCTCCAGAGCACGGGTAACCTGTGGGGTAATATTGATGAATTCTCGTTTTTTGGCGGTGTTGAATACAAGTTCTTTCCTGTAGCTTTTCATCATGAATCAAGTTCCTTTCCGTTTAGGCCCCTTTGTATTACAATGTAGCGCAAAATTCCCAAAAGGCAATCATTTTTTAGGTTATAGCTTGATTTTCTTTTGCCTTATGCTATTTTATCTAATTAAATGAAAGAATGGAAGGATATTACGGTACCATGCGTTGTCCCCGTTGTTCATGTCAGACAGATAAAGTCATTGATACAAGATCGACCAAAGAAGGAGCAGGCGTCCGCCGCCGGAGAGAATGTCTCAACTGCGGACACCGCTTTACAACTCATGAAGAAATTATTCAGGCCGAACTGAAAGTTGTTAAGAGAGATCTGACACGGGAGGATTTTGATCCTGAAAAAATTCGCCGAGGCGTTGAAAAAGCCTGCTGGAAACGCAACGTTGCTCCGGAACAGATTGATGCACTGGTGTCTCATGTTATGGCTTCCCTGGAGAAGGATTTTGAACGGGAAGTCTCAAGCAGGGAAATCGGAAACCGCGTCATGGACGAACTAAGAAAGCTGGATAAAGTGGCATATGTGCGTTTTGCATCGGTCTATCGGGATTTTAAGGACATTGATGAATTTATCACAGAGATCAAAGTCTTTGACCAGAAAAAAGACTGAGTTGCTTGTGCAAGCCTCCTAAAGGATCACCCCATGTTTCAATTCCTGCTGAAATTTCATCTGTCCAGGCTCCGCAACCGGATCATGCAGTTTATGCCAAGAGTCCTTGGAGAAAAAAACTATATCCTCCTTCTCTCGTTGATTGTGGGACTCATTGCAGGGCTTGCAGCGGTTCTCCTTCGAACTTTTGCTGCCTCGATTCATGAACTCATTCAGACCTATTTTCATGCCCCCTGGGCAGTCTGGATTTTGCCTGCTTTCCCTGCGGTCGGCATCTTTTTCTGCATCATCTTCGTAAAATACTGGATCCGCGGGCCGTATGACAAAAGTCTTGCCGGAGTTATCGTGGCAACCAGCAACGGCACCAGCGAAATTCCAGCTCAAAAGACTTATTCGCATATCATTACCAGCGGAATCTCTGTCGGCTGCGGCGTCTCTGCAGGACTGGAAGCACCTATTGCACTGACCGGATCCGCCATTGGATCCAATGTGGCCAAGGTCTTCCGTCTCGGACGGGAAAGCAGGACTCTGCTTCTTGCATGCGGTGGAGCTGCGGGTATTTCTGCAGTTTTCAATAGTCCAGTAGCAGGAGCGCTGTTTGCCTGCGAAATCCTGCTGCCGGAGTTTTCCATTCCTGCGCTGATTCCATTGCTTATGGCATCGGCTACAGCAGCGGTTGTTTCCTCCATTCTGGCGGCTGAGCATACGTTCAGTCTGGAAGTAACGGGCTGGAATGTCCAGAATCTGCCATTCTATGTGCTTCTGGGGATTTTTGCAGGACTGGTCTCCGCTTATGTTATACGTTCCACACTCGCAATCGGGAAAAATTTTTCAAAAATTCAAAACTGCTGGATCCGCGGACTCACAGGTGCCGGGATTCTGTATATTGTCTTCCTTTTCCTGCCTATGCTCAGAGCAGAAGGATATCCTGCTATAGACTTGCTGTTCAAGGGGTATGACTCTGCTGTCCTGGAAGGAAGTCCTATTGCATTCCTCTTTGAAAATCCGTGGATATTTCTGCTTTTGACTGGTATTCTGATTTTCCTGAAGGCCGCAGTTTCGGCAGTCAGTCTTGAATCTGGAGCAGATGGAGGTATTTTTGCGCCGTCGATGTTCATCGGAGCATTTTTAGGGTTCTTCACCGCCAGGCTGATCAAGCTTACTGCGCTGGTAGACAATGCCATGATTACGGAACAGAATTTCATTGCAGTGGGAATGGGTGGAGTTCTGGCAGGTGTTATGCATGCACCTATGACCGGGATCTTCCTGATTGCAGAGATTACCGGGGGATATAAGCTTTTTATTCCGCTAATGATTGTTTCATCTCTGTCCTGCTATATCTGCCGGAAAATCTGTCGGTACAACGTCTATAAATCCACGATTGCGCTCCGCGGAGGCATTCCGGAGCCCCCCAAGGACACTGCAGCCATGGAAGAGATCAATGTAGAAAAACTCGTGGAAAAAGATTTTATTCCTGTCCATCAGGCAGATACGCTGCGAATGCTGCTGACAACCGTCATGAAATCCAAGCGCAACATTTTCCCGGTTCTGGATGAAAATGATGCTCTTGTAGGCATTGTAACACTGGACAATATCCGACCTTTTCTGCTGGACAGCCAGTTGTATGATGTAGCTCTTGTTTTCGATGTCATGTCCGGAACAGGCCCGGTTCTGAATGCAGAGGACTCCCTTGGCGATGCCACAAAACTTTTTGAATCCTGCCATGTATGGAATCTGCCGGTCATAAAAAATGGGAAATATCTGGGTTTTGTTTCGAAATCCGGAGTTTTTGACCGCTATCGGAATCTGTTGAAAAACAAGGCGGAACTTTTTTAAAACCTCGGATAAAAATCAATGAATATTTCTGAAAACCCCATATTGATTCTTTCTGAAGACGGCACTTCGGTACCCTTCAGTGCAGATGAACTTCAGCGCCAGCTTGCAGAATGCGCTGAACAGGCAGGCATTGATGATCCGGACATGTCCAGGGATATTGCACTTGCTATTGAATGGACCATTCGCCAGAAGTGCAGGAAAAATGCTTCATCTCTGGTAAGAGCAGCGGACATCAATCTTTTAGTCTTCCAAATTCTCAAAAATCTGGGATATGACAAGGTTGCTCTGTTCTATTAGAAAAACTCCGATATCAGGGTTCAGTCGTATCCACTTCCATCTCTGCAGATTGCCGATTTCATCCAGGAGAAGCTTCATATCCGGGGAAATGTTCTGGACCTGGTTGTGAAAAAAGTAACCAATACCTTGAGTTCCATCGGGGCAGATGCTGGAAGCTCCCAGCAGATGGTCCTGGAACTGGCCAGACATTTTCTGCGTCAAAACGCCATGCGGGTGTCTGAAAATATTTTAAAACGGCCGGATTTCACCCCGGATAAAGAAACCTCCATCCGTTACTCTGAACTGACAGCAGAAATAGATGACCAGACACGGGAATATTTTACCAAACGAATCTTGAAATTTCATCCGGTAAGCCTGCATATTTTTCCATCGCTCAGGATTGACATTCGCTTGACCGGAGTTGCCGTATCCTCAGGACTTTCTGCACCTTTAACCGAACTGGTTCTGGCCCCGAGTCTGATGAATTTAACCGATGCCATCGACAAGACCTGTCTGGCTGTGGATGCCATCTGCGAACGCAAAGGCTTTGCCTCGGATGTGCCGATTAAACTGATTCTGAATCTCGCGGATGCAAGTCTTTTCACCAGGGACTGGATGGAATGTTCCACCGCCAGTGCTCAGGAACAATGTGCTGTTTCCCTGGGAGAAATGCTCTGCGGCATGCTTACACGCCAGCCCATTAAAATGACATGTTCCTGATACAATTGCTTCTTTGCTTTCACAGGATCTCTTACCATGCAGTTTCTGCCGGTATTTGCATGCATCCTCGGCAAAAATGCCTCTGATTCCATATTTTCAGGTTGAATTTTTAAGCTCCCACTGTATAGTAACGCCTATTCTTTATCTGCCTATGTAGCTCAGTTGGTAGAGCACTTCCTTGGTAAGGAAGAGGTCATCGGTTCAACTCCGATCATAGGCTCCAGTGTTCCCCCAAACAGAAGAAAAACTCTTTTTTTAATCCGGGATTTTCCCTCTCCTTCTTTTTACAAACGATTTTCAGAGGATGAATATCATGATCATCAGACCATTCCAAAAACATGACCTTTGTCAGGCTGAAGGTCTTGCAAAAAATATCTGGGCAGAACTCGAACCACATATTCCCGTTCACGAACGAACTCCCGTTTACAGACTTCTTGTGCGTTACTATACCCATTTCGACTCTCCGTTCAATTTTGCAGCGGAAGAAAACGGACAACTCTGCGGTTTTCTGCTGGCCTTCGAGCCATCTGAGCCATCACAGGATTTGCTGAAAGAGCTTTTCCAGGAATTCAGGGACCGGGACAATGCCTATCTTCTCCGGTATAAAGCCTATCTGGACGGGAACCATCACCAGGAGATATTGATGACTTCTCCGGGAGAAGTCATTCTTGGACTTTTCGCCAGTTCTGTTCGCGGAGCCGGTCGGAAACTTCTGAAGACCTTTGCAGAAAAAGCTCTCAGCCTGGGCAAAAAAGGCCTGATCCTCTGGACCGATGAAACATGCGATCACTCGTACTATCCGGCTCATGGATTTCAGGAGATTGCCAGAATGCCGGCAAATCCTTCCATAGATGAAATGCAGCTGAATACGATCTTCTACAAAAAAGCATTTGACGCTGTTCTGAAGGACTGAAAATGCAGGTGCAGACGGGAGTCAAAGGAGATATAGAACTCCTTTTATTCTTTATAATAAAACAGCTTAAAGCGGATCAATTTCCCCATCCGGTTTATGAGTCTGCAAATAAGTCCATATCTGTCTGGCAAATTCTTCACCGATGCCTTTTACACGGCGGGCAATATCCTCCGGCGAGGCTCTCCGGAGTGAACGCACGGAACCGAATTCTTCCAGGATCGCTTTTTTCCTTGCTTCACCAATCCCCTCAATATCATCCAGAATAGAATTCCGAATCGTTTTCAACCGCAGGGATCTATGATAGGTAATGGCAAATCTGTGAGCCTCATCCCGTACGGCCTGAAGAAGCTTCAGAGAACTGCGGTCATGAGGAAGCACAATCGGGGTGCTTCTTCCCGGGACAAAAATTTCTTCCTGCTTCTTGGCCAGACCAATCACAGGAAAAGGCGGCACATTTACTGAAACCAATGCCTCAATAGCAGAACTCAGCTGTCCTTTTCCACCATCCACCATAAGCAGGTCCGGCAGAGGAAGTTTTTCTTCCAGGAGTCTGGAAAAATGTCGGCTCACAGCCTCGCGCATCATGGCAAAATCATTGGCTCCTACAACGGTTCGAATTCGAAAGCGCCGATACTTGGCTTTATCCGGACATCCCCGGGTAAAATGCACCAGACTTGCAACAGCCAGAGTTCCAGAGATGTTCGATATATCAAAACACTCAATGTTATCTGGAGGCGTCTTCAATTTCAGGACATCCTGCAAATCTTTAACCGCATTTTCCCCTGCCACGGAGGACGGAATGGAAATATGCTCAAAATGTCTGTTCCGAACACCATACAGAGATTCCAGATTGACGGCAATATCTCGGAACAATGCAGCTTTTTCAAAATTTTTTCTTCCGGCTGCTTCTACCATCTTCTGCTTCAAATCTGCTGCAATGTCTTTTATATCTCCATTCAAAACGGCAATCAGGCGATCTACTTTTTCCCGATACTGCTCCTTTGTCACCCCTCCGGTACAGGGACAACAGCAATCCCGCACAGCTCCAGCCAGACAATGAGCTCTGTCCTCTTCTCCTGGTTCTGCACATTTACAGGTTCTCAACTTCAGCAACCGTACCAGGTAATCCGCAGTCTGTCGAAGAGCTCCGCCTTTGGGAAACGGCCCGAAATACAGACAGGAATCATCCTTTTTTAAACGGGCCATTTTCAGGCGTGGAAAAGTCTCTGAAAGATCCAGTTTCAGCATGAGATGGCGCTTGTCATCTCTCATAAGGATATTGTATCTCGGAGCAAATTCCTTAATCAGGCGAGTCTCCAGAATCAGCGATTCATCCTCATTGCGGACCGTAATGTATTCCCATGTTTCAATGGAATTAATCAGGGAGCGCAATTTTGGATCGGCCCGGTTTTCTCGTGAAGGCTGAAAATACTGGGACATGCGCTTTCGTAAATTCTAGGCCTTTCCAACGTAAATAACCGTACCGAAAATATCCCGATACAGATAGCATCCGGGTTTGGTTGGAATATCTCCCGGATAAAACGCGTGTTTTTTCAAAGTCATCAGATAATCCCTGACTTCCCGTTTTCAGCCGTTTTCATTTTTACGAACTGTTTTGCTTTCAGTCCAGCGCCCGTTTGCCCAATCTTCCAGTCTTCTTAAAGACCATCAACTGTCCTCCAAGGCAAACCATACAGTTTCTTTGCCGATCTTCCGGTCTTCCATAAAGGCTTAACCTATTTTTACCAACAAAATTGTTATCCACGAAAAAGCTGAACTTCCAGAAACTTCATACTCTCTTATTCACAGCTTTCCAAGAATCATGAGCCTTAAACGGTTCAACACCTCGCAAGCTGCCCGATCACGGATCTGCTGCCGACTTCTGTGCAGGTGCAACTCAAAAACTTCACAGCGGTCATGATAGACAATTCCGGCATATACCAGACCTACCGGTTTTTCAGGAGTCCCTCCATCCGGCCCGGCAATGCCTGTCGTCGCAACGGCTGCCGATACCTGGAAACGCCGGGCAATGCCCTGAACCATTTCACGGGCAGTTTCCGGAGAAACTGCGCCATGATCTGCCAGTGTTTTGCTTTCCACGCCCAGCATGGATTCTTTGATGGTGTTTGCGTAAGAAACCACACTTCCAAGGTAAACATCAGATGCACCTGGAATATCTGTAATCATTTTGGCAATCAGGCCTCCGGTACAGGATTCTGCTGTTGCAAGGGTATCGCCATTTTCCCTCAGAAGACGAAGGACTTCCTCCGGAAGAGATTCCACTCTGTCGGAAAGCAGCTCATGCCCGAATACACTCTTCACTTCCCGCATAGCTTTTCCCAAAGCATCACAGGAAGCGGATTTCAGAAACAGTTTCACATACTGGGCTGATGCACAATACGCTGTTGAAAGCCCCGGATTTCTGTCGATTATCGGAAGCATTCTCTCTTCCACATCCGACTCTCCCGTTCCGCAGACCAGAAAACATTTTGAATAAATCCTGGGCTCTGCCTCCTTCTTCAGAAGCGGCAGCACCGAAGCGCTGAACATGGGCTCCAGTTCTCCCGGAGGGCCCGGAAGCATCACGACATTCTTGTTCGGAAACCTGGGATGATCTTCCCCTGTGCGTATCACAAGTCCCGGAGCGGTTCCGAAGCGATTCCGCAGCACATCGGCATTCTCAGGGACCAGAGACTGATTCAACACACGGGTAGGCATTTCATCTCCGTCATGACGCTCTTTCCAATACTGTACAATAGAAACGGCCACGTCTCCATTTTCTTCCAGTCGATATCCCAGAAACCGTGCAATATACTCCTTGGTCACGTCATCAGCTGTTGGCCCAAGTCCTCCGGAAGTAATCACCCAGTCAGCATGCTTAAAAGCCTGCTCCAGTGCGTGCATTATTCCTTCACTGGAATCAGGAACCTCTGCGCTGAAAACAGGTTGGATTCCCGCCTCCAGCAAACGGCTGCCCATATAGGCTAAATTCGTATTTAAAGTGGAACCTTTCAGCAGTTCGTCTCCGATGCAAATGATTGCCAATTTCATTTTTCAAAACCTTTCCAGATTACTTTTTCCGGTCAACTGTAATAGATGACAGTGCGTTCTCCACCTTCAAACGCCACGCTTCCATCTCCTCCGAATTTAAATTCGGAGGCACATGAATTTCATCCCCCAGAATCAGGGTAATTTTTGCCCAGGGTTTTGGTATCTGAAAACGATCCCAGCTTTTCAGCTCCCAGTACGAGGAATAATTGACTGCAATGGGAATAATCGGCACCCCAAGCATCGATGCAATGTGAACAGGACCGTTGCTCATATGGTATTTCGGGCCGCGCGGTCCATCCGGTGTAAAACTGATCAACGATCCATGCTCCACTGTCTTGATAGCATTGTGCAGTACAGAAACGGCTTTGCGGGAACTGGATCCACGCACGCTCCTGACACCAAACTGGAGGCAAAGGTCCGCAATATACTGCCCATCCCGGGAAGCACTGATAACGGCCACGGTTCTCTCACAAACCTTTCTTGGGAACATTGCAGGGAACAAAAGCAACCGGTTGTGCCATGTCACTGTGACCGCTGTTGTCCTGGCATCGCCTTTCCGGTATTTCTCAATCAGTCCGTTTGGATCTATAATTTCATGACGCATTCCATAGCGGCAAAGCATCAGAAAACGGCTTGGAATAAAATAAATCCAACCGGGGAATTTTTTAATCTGGCGAAAAGCCTGCTTGAAATTCATCATCCTGTCTTCTTTCCCTTTCGAGCGCTGGTCGCACGTACCACGACGGACCTGGAGGCTTCTTGCGGTTTGGAAGAAGCGACCTTTCTTTTGCCGGATTCTCCAGCCGTGCCTCCTTTTCTTCCAAAGTCACAAAGTTCGGCAATTTCACAATGAGCACAATCCGGACGCCGTGCCGGACAGCGGGTTCGTCCATGCAGAATCAGCACATGCGAGAACTGAGACCACTTTTCCGGAGAAAGCGCACCGCATAAAACAGATTCAATTTCTTCCGGATTGTCTGAATGAACCAGCCCAATTAAATTAGACAACCTTTTTACATGAGTGTCCACAGGCAGTCCAGGAATACCAAACGCATCTCCCAGAACCACGTTTGCAGTTTTCCTCCCCACTCCTGGCAACTTTGTCAAATCCTCCATGTCCCTGGGAACTTCCCCCCCGTATTCCTCCATGATCATTCTGGATGCCTTGACAATGTGATCTGCCTTGGCATGAAAAAATCCACATTCGTGAATCATGCTTTCCACATCCTTCAAATCTGCCAATGCAAATGCCGCAGGATCAGGATAACGGCGAAAAAGTGCCGGTGTTACCTGATTGACTTTTTTGTCTGTGCACTGTGCGGAAAGAATTGTGGCCACCAGAAGTTCAAAGGGATTCTGATGTTCCAGACAGCATTTCTGGGGTCCGTAGGTTGCTGTAAGAATTTCTTCTATGCGCTCTATGCGTTTTCGCAAAATCTTATTATTTTGTTTCAATTCCGCCATATCTGCCTTTCCTGCCAGTCTGAGTCCTCCGACTGAATCTTCCACGGCTTCAGGATTTTTCAGGAGAAAAAATCATCTATTCCGGAAGCTGCGAATGTTCACCTCGAAAAAGCTTTATTTTCATCCGGAATCTGCAAAAAGTCCAATGCAGGGAATGTAGCAAAAAACAGGAAAGAATCAAGCCTTTTTTTTAAAAATCAATAAAAAGAATCATGAAAATGAACCGGAATACATTGCAAGCAGTCCCTTCCGCGTGTATCTTAAAGAATACATAACTCTCTTGTTTTGCAAGAGGTCTTATTTGCTACGGCATGGAAGAGACAGATCGTACGATCCATCCTGCCGGATGCGCTTCAGCCAGGGACCAAACGCAAAAGCTTTTATTCAGGACTGCAGAAAAAAACATGAGCGACCAGCCGAATCAAAATCCCAAAGACTCCATTTCCAGCGGAGAAACAATCCGCATGGATATCACCCGCGTTTTCGGCGATACACAACAAGACTTCGGCCGACTTCTGGATTCTCCGTCCGTTTATGGAGCCTCCTCCACAGACAATGGGGATAGTCCATTGCCCAAACTCACCCGGAAACCGCCTAATAAATATAAATTCCGTAAAAGCGTCGGACGCGGTGGCATGAAAATGGTCCTGCAGGTTCGTGACACAGACGCAGCACGTGATGTGGCAATGGCCGTTCTTCCCGACGCAGCGGCAAGACCTGCAAAGGATATTCGAAAATTCATCGAAGAGGCACGCATTACAGCTGCTCTGGAACATCCGAATATAGTTCCTGTTCATGAGATTGGCGCTGATGCCACCGGTGCCCCGTACTTCACAATGAAGCTGCTCCGGGGAGAAACGCTCGGTGCTGTGCTGGAGCATCTAAACCAGGGGGATAAGGATACCATTAAACAGTATCAGCTCATGACGCTTCTCCGGATCTTCATTAAAATCTGCAACGGCATGTCTTTTGCTCATTCTAAAGGAGTCCTGCACATGGACTTAAAGCCGTCCAATATTCAGATTGGAGAGTTCGGTGAAGTCCTGATCATGGACTGGGGCCTGGCACGTGTTCTGCCCAGGCAGACATCTTAGAAACCGGCAGAGAGCAACCGTCCAGATACCCGTGAACAGATGTCCAATATTCAAAATAAAGGAGAAGTCCTGCCGGAATCCTCCACGGTAACCGACGGCATCACAAACGGCACTCCGGGATACATGGCCCCGGAACAGGCTGCCGGCCGGAATTCTGAGCTGGATGAACGGGCTGATATTTATTCTCTCGGTGCCATTCTGTATGCCATGCTCACATGGCAGGATCCGCTGGATCAGGAAAATATCGATCTCATGTTACAGAAGACTGTTGATGGGAATATTATTCCACCCAAAGAAAGAGCTCCCGGTCGGAATATTCCATCCGCCCTGGAGGCGGTAGTTTTGAAAGCCATGAGTCTGAATCCGGACAACCGATACAGCTCTGTTAACGAACTCCAGACAGAGGTCAGTGCCTATCTTGGAGGCTTCGCAACCAATGCTGAACAGGCTACAGTCATCAAAAAAGGATTCCTTTTTGCCAAACGGAATCTTATTACCTTCATTTCAGTCTGTGCCCTTGTATTTCTGCTGCTGGCCGGGCTTGTCTATTCCTTTCAGGAAAAAGCCCGGAAAATGATTCCATGGGTTCCAGTCTACCAGCAGGATTTCAGACCGGGAGCAAAGGAACCCAGTCCCCCCAATACCACTCAGCCCATTATCAAGGATCTGGCAGGGCTCTACATATGCGATCCGTGGGCATCCGGAGAAAACGGGCTTATTCTCCAAGCCGGTGAAATGCTGATCCTTCCTTTCACAGAGACAAATGAAATACGTGCAGAAACAGAATTTTCACTCCCTTCCGGTTCCGATAAAATCACCTTGATGATTCTGAATTCAGCCGGAGGCGGCTATATTCTGGAAACAGGAGCGCTGAACAATACTTTTCATCGAATTCTGCGTCTGGACGAAAACGGGAAACGTCATCTGCTCAATGTCCTTCCCTGCGACAATACAAACTCATCCATCCGGGATATATCCATCAACTGGATTATCTCCGCAGATCGGCAGACAGTACAGTTCACAATCAACCGGGAGCAGCCAGTCACTCTGGAGGCAGAAGATTTCTCCACAGGATTCTCTGCCGGACTCCATGAGCTGCGCCTTTTTGCCGATGCCGAAACAGATGTACAGCTTACAGAACTGAAACTTTTCAGAACTGCTATAGCACGTCAGCCCTCCCCCCTGCTCGCAGGCAAAATAATGGAAGAGTCTGGCAACTACGTTTAGGCTATTCATAAGTACGTCTCTCTGGCAGATGACTATCCCGATGCACAGTTTGCAAAAGATGCTCTGTTCAGTGCATGTCGCAATGTTTTCCGCGTTTAGGACCCCTTAACCGCAGAACGGGAATGGAACAATGTCCGGAAACGCATTCATATCACGCCATCCAGTCATGCGGATCTGGAAAATCTTTTTACCATGGACATTCTGTATGACTGGAAAACCAGCCGTCTTTCAGATGCGATAAAAAAAGCAGACCAGCTTCTCACCCGAAATCCGGATTGCCGTATTGTTATGCAAATGCTCTCACTCAGGCATCCCAAGCTTACAGGCAAAGAATGGACAGCATTTGCGGAACTTGTCAGAAAATCCAGGGATCTACACTATCTGGATATTTCCGGCATGGGGATTTCATCTTTGAAAGAAATTGCGGAAGTCCCCCTGAACGGCTTGAATTGTTCAAACAACCAACTGACAAGTCTCAATGGTATCGAAAAAATGCCGCTGAAGAGTCTCGATTTTTCCGGGAACCGCATTAAAAATCTGACAGCAGACCAGGCCAGATTCCTTGCCCGAATCCCTCATGTTGAAAGAAAAAACAACCCTCTTGCCCAATGAGGAGATTCCGAATTCCGTGCGAGATTTTTTCATCTTTCCGGCATTGGAAACGTCTCAGGCTATATCCTGTAAAGGAAGCCAAGCAGATCAGGGATAAACAGATCCTGCTGAAGGCATAGCCGTATGGTCCATGTATTCCGGTAAAGTTTTTTCCGCAGAAAAGTCTCCCCAAAAGACAAGCACAGTTTTTCTGTCTAACAACAACGGATGCTTTCAGGATTCAAAGCTGGATTCGGATTACAAAAATGCAATTGCCCTCCATACACAGATACATTCCAGGATTCCTTTTCCACCTATCCTTTCCTGTCCTGCTTCAAAAGCATTTTTTTATAAAGGATTTCTCTTCTTTGCTGGACATTTGTCATGCAGACATGTATATTAAAGAATGCTTTGCAGCTAATTCACGCATGGCCGGACAGGCCCCCGGGAACGGTGTCTTCTCCCATTGATACTTCCTCCGTTCAGATCCATGCCAGACGAAAGATTTTTTTCAAACTATATGAGTACGAACTTCTGTTCCCTGTGCTCACGCCGAAATCATTTCATGCCGGAGGGAAAACTCCGCAATGAATAATTTCATCCTTCTAGCAGAGCTTGTTCTTCTGCTTATTTGCATTACACTTTCTGCTTTCTTTTCCAGTGCTGAAATGGCATTATTTTCCCTGAGTCGGGCAAAAGTGCTCTCCTATCAGAACAGTCTGAGCTCAACAAAGCGGAAAATCTATTTTCTGATGGACAACTATCGGAAAACACTCATTACGATCATTCTTGGAAACATGTTTGTCAACAGTTGCATTTCCATGCTCAATGATGAACTTCTTTCCAATCTCCATCTAAGTGCTGCGGCCACTACTATTCTTTCTATTCTTGTTGCAGTTGTTATTCTGCTTCTTTTTGGAGAAATCACTCCGATGACGGTAGCCTACGCGCACTGTGATCCCTGGTCCATGAAGGTCTAGCCTTTCATCTATTTTCTGAGAAAAACACTCAATCCAGTCATTTCCGTTATCGGCTTTGTCTGTGACCGCATTCTGGACCATCTTGGACGGGTAAAACCGGAACCGCTGACCCATCAGGAGTATTTATCCTACCTGGACAGTGCAGTGGAAAAAGGATCCTTCAGCCCTGGCGAAGCTGAACTCCTAAAAGAAACCCTGCGTCTCCGGGAAAAGCAAGTGGAAGATGTCATGTGTTCACGTGTGGACCTTGTATGGCTTTCTGAAACGACGACGCCTGAGGAAGCGGCTGATATCATCCGGGAAAGCCGGCAGGCCTTTCTGCCTGTTTCAGCCGGACTGCTGGATAATGCAGACAGGCTTCTGTCCACAAAAGCCTTCTTTCATCTTTCCCCCTCCGACCGACTGAACTGGGCTCATTCGTCGGCAGTATTTCATGCCTCCTTCCTGCCGGACCAGACATCCCTTCCCAAGGCGCTCTCCTCCATGAAGCAGAAAAATATGGAGGCGGCTCTTGTTGCAGATGAATACGGAGGAATCAACGGCATGCTGACGCTTCAGGATATTTATTCTGAACTGGCAGGACGTTCCGTGGAACGCAATGACACCGCAGACTGGTTCTGCCTGAAAATTGCAGACCGTACCTGGATTTTTGACGGCATCTGCCCCATGGATTTTGTCCGTGAACACTGTGACTGGAAATCTTTTGATCCGGATAGAGAAGGATACGATTCCAATACGCTGAGCGGTATTCTCTGTGAGGAACTGGGATCTATTCCAGAAATCAATGAATCCGTCCGAATTGGAGAGGCAGAATTGACCGCCCTGGCAGTCAGCCGGAACCGTGTCACCCGCATACGAATCCAGCTGGATCCTCCTGTGGACTCAAGTGCCGAACAGGGAAAAACAGGAAAGGATGCACGATGATCTATCTTGTTCTTGCCATTCTATTTCTCCTGCTCCAGGGATTTTTTGCCGGAATGGAAACCGGCATGGTCTCTCTGATGAAGCCTCGGGTGGAACATGCTGCTCGCACAGACAAAACCCGGATTAATCAAATGCTGTTGTTTTTTGAGTCTCATTCAGGCATTATGATTTCCACTACACTGGTTGCTGTCAATCTGTGTGTTGTAGGATCCTCTCTGATGACCAAGAAATTCATGGAGACCTGCGGTTTTGACGGCGGCATCAGCATTCTTGTCTCAACAGCCGTTCTGAGCGTGCTTCTGCTCACGGTCGAGATTATTCCCAAAGACTGGTTCAGACAATCGCCCTTCACCCGTTGTGCTATAGGTGTTCCTGTTCTGTACGTGGTTTATATTGTTCTATTTGTTCCCATTCGCATTTTCGCAGCATTTACCGGTTTCCTGAACCGGGTATTTTCTCCGGCAAAACAGGAAGGCGGCCAGCATGAAGATTTTCGCCTGTTCATCAAGGAAAGTGAAAACGGAGGCGTCGTCGATGCTGAAACCGCTGATATCCTTGAAAATGGCATGCAGATCCCGGAAACACGTATTGGAGATCTGGCGACTCCGCGAAACCAGGTTCTGGAAATTCCTCATTACATGACAATCCGGGAAGCCTTTGATTTTGCAAAGAAATAGGGGAAGGATACTCTTCCCGTCTATATTTCTTCCGGAAAAAATATTCCGGATACTTGCCAATCCCATGTCTGGTGTGGTATATTCAACGTTTATGAGGCTATTTATTCGCTGGATGAGTCTCTCTGGGATACCGTGCGCGTTACAGCCTGTCTCTCCGGAATTCACCGTGTTTCTGAGGACGACAGTATTTTAACGGCGCTGAAAATCTCCCGCGATGAAAAGGTTTCTCTGTTCGTGGTTGTAGATAGTCACGGCCATCAAACCGGAATATTGTCCCCAGATGACTTGGCGACATTTCTGTTTGAATAAAAACAGCAGACATCTTTTCATTCCGGCATCTTTTACTGGAATTCCATGCCTCTATGAAACGGAATCCTTAAAAATCAAGATTTTATCTTCATACAGAAAGGAAAATCAAACATGTCTGTTGAAAGTGCAAAGGCGTTCTGTGCCAGAATGATGAGTGATGACAGCTTCCGTGACTCCCTGGGAGCCGCGGCATCCGCTGATGAAATTGCAAAAATTCTGAAAGAAGAAAACTACAGCTTTTCCAAAAATGATCTACTCAGAGTCATCAGCGGTCTTATGGACAAAGAAATCAAAGCTGAAGACTTGACAAAAATGGTCTGTGAAGTCTATGAAGAGGAAATCAATTCCGAAGGAAAAGGCTCCGCCGAAGCTGTAGCTCAGTGGTTGGAATCTCTCGACTGATGATCGCTTGAATAGTTATTATTTATCACTTGGCAGTCAATGGCAGGACTGTGATAATAGAATTATCACAGTCCTTGCTTTTTTCTCAAATTCTATCTGATTCCCTTTTCCTTTCCCCTTTTTCCATAAGGACTTAATAAAATCTCTTTTCCATGTAAAACAACAGCCAATGGAACTCTGGGCATAACTCTTTCAGTAAAG
>CASERY010000076.1 GCA_949290385.1 uncultured bacterium
CCAACTTGTTTCATGGTCGGGTTGAAGAAGTTGTTTATCTGGGATCTCATACCCGCTACTGGGTGCGTGTGGAGGAACAGCGTGTGTCTGTGATTCAGCAGCATTCCGGGTACGCCCTGGAGGAGCGCAAGATTAAATGGGAAGATCCAGTATGGCTGACACTGGAGGCAGACAATGCCTATATGCTGGAACAGTACCGTGAAGACGATGAAGAGCTTCTGGCTCTTCCGGACCTTTGACGGGTCTGCATGCGGAATCTGGATTCCCGGAGGAAAGATCAGAAGATGAAACAAGGGAGAAAATAGAAATCTCTGGATGTTCTGCTGGCTCTGCCGCCGCTTGTCTGGTTAGTGATTTTTTATGCCCTGCCTGTGCTGATTGTATTCCTGCTTGCTTTCAAACCGGTGGATTCTTTCGGAGGCATTGGAAACGGCTGGACTTTGAAGACCTGGGAAGAGCTTGGAAATCCCAATTATCCTGCAATTATCTGGAGGACGCTATGGCTGGGCGTGGTGTCTACAGTTGTATGCGTGGTGGTGGCGGTTCCCATCAGTTATTGTCTTGCAAGGATGCGGGAAAGAACCAGAGGGATTTTTTTGATGCTGATTATTGTCCCGTTCTGGACAAATTTTCTGATCCGCATTTATGCATGGAAGGTGTTTCTGCATCCGGATGGTATTTTCAAGAAAATCCTTGTGTGGATTGGTTTGATTCCAGAAGAGACAATGCTTCTCTACAATCAATGGGCAGTTCTGGCTGTAATGATTTATACCTATTTGCCTTTCGCAGTGCTTCCGATTTACGCTTAGGCAGAAAAATTTGATTTCGCTTTGCTGGATGCGGCTCAGGATCTGGGGGCGTCGTCCTGGCAGGCATTCCGGAAAGTATTTGTGCCTGGCATATCCAGAGGGATTATTGCGGCGGTAATGGTC
Source organism: uncultured bacterium (assembly GCA_949290385.1). Lineage (GTDB taxonomy): Bacteria > Verrucomicrobiota > Lentisphaeria > Victivallales > UBA1829 > CASERY01. Next base: position 933 of record CASERY010000076.1, read on the forward strand.
GTGCTGATTCCTGCATTCGGGGCGTATTTGATCCCGGATCTTGTTGGAGGGCCGGGAAGTGAACTGATTGGAGATAAAATTGCACAGAGAGTTTTTACAGAACGCAATCTTCCACATGCAAGTGCTTTATCAGCGGTTTTGATGATAGCGGTATTTCTGCCGTTAATGATTGGTTTGTGGATTCGGCGGTTGTTTGGAGAAAATGCTTCAAAAAAGCAACAGGGGCACCCGGGCGGTCATGCGGTTGAAAAGGAGTCGGTTTTATGAGCAGGGCAGCGAACAGGGGACGGAGCCGGATTCCTATGGCAGTTACATTGCTGACGCTGGTTTTTCTGTACACTCCGCTGATAATTGTAGGAATAGCCTCGTTCAATGCAAGCAAGTATGGCGGACGGTGGACGGGATTTACGTTTAAATGGTATGAACAGCTTTTTCACAGCAGCCAGATCTGGGAAGCTTTATGTACAACGCTGTTTATTGCATTGGTTTCAACGTTCTTTTCGACGGTTCTTGGGGTTGTAACAGCTCTTGCCTTGTACCGATGTAAAGGGCGGATACGAAATCTGCTTTCCGCACTGGCGTATTCCCCGCTGGTGGTGCCGGATATTTTGCTTGGGATCAGCCTGTTGTTGCTTTTTGTAACATTGATTTCGGTATGCGGAAACTGGGTGAACCGTATTTTCGGCGTCCAGCTGGAACTCGGAATGACTACGATTATCATTGCCCATATTACATTCTGCATGAGTTACGTGACGATGGTAGTGCTGGGGAGGCTCCAGGAATTTGACCGATCTCTGATTGATGCCGCACATGATTTGGGTGCGAATGCATTTCAGACGTTTTTCAAAGTTACATTGCCGGTTATTTCTCCGGGAGTTGTGGCCGGGGCTCTTTTTGCTTTTACGCTTTCGATTGACGATTTCGTGATTACTTTCTTTGTCAAGGGGGCGGGGGATACGACGTTGCCTATTTATATTCAGAGTGCCATGCGGCGTGGTGCTCCGGCTGTTATTAATGCTCTGTCTGTGATTTTTTTGATTTTGACCTTTATTCTTGTCTTTGTTACCCAAAAACTTCTGGAGAAGAAAAAATGAGAAGATTTCTGAGTCTTGCCCTGGCGGTGACAGCTGTAATGCTGATGGCCGCAGCCTGCGGAAAACCCAAAAGAGTGCTTCATGTGTATAACTGGGGGGATTATATTTCTGCAGATGCCGTGAGAGAGTTTGAGGAAAAATTTGACTGCAGCGTCAAGATCGATGTCTTTGATTCAAATGAGGCCATGTATGCAAAACTGAAAGCCGGTGCAGGCGGATATGATGTTATTGTACCATCCTCCTATACCGCCACCATGATGTATGAACAGGGAATGCTGGCGGATTTGGATCATTCCAAGCTGCCCAATGTGGATCGTTATTTTGACCGGAGTTATTCCAATCTTTTGCTGGATCATGATTTAAAATTCAGTGTCCCGTATTTTGTGAGTTTCACTGGAATTGGATATGATACGACTCGGGTTAAAAATTTTGAGCCGAGCTGGACTATGTTTGAAAGAGAAGATCTTAAAAACCGCTGTTCACTTTTGAACGATTTGCGGGAAGTAATCGGAGCAGGTCTGGTCATGCAGGGATATTCTGTAAATTCTGTGAATCCGGAGGAGATAGCCAAAGCAACAGAACAGGTCCTGAAGTGGAAGAAAAATATTGCAAAATTTGAAGTGGATGATGCCAAGCGGGCTCTTGCTTCCGGTGAGTTTTTTCTCATTCAAACTTACAGCGGAGATATGTTGCAAGTTTCCATGGAGAAGCCTGAGATAGCCTTTGTTATTCCTCGGGAAGGATCAACTGCCACCTTTGATAATTTCGCCATTATGAAGGACAGTGAGAATCAAGATCTGGCTCATGCTTTCATCAATTTCATGTATGAACCGGAAATTGCTGCAAAGAATATGGATGAGATCATGTATGTTATGCCGCATACAGAAGCGATTCAGCTGGTAGATGAAAAATTGAGAAAGAATCCGGCATTTTCCATTCCTCCGGAAGTCCGTGCGCGCTGCACGCCGCTGCTGGACTTGAAAGACAAAAATGCTCTTTTTATTAAGGCGTGGGATAAGATCCGTGCAGAATAAGAATAATGAAAAGATAGTCCTTCGTTTTTTACAGATAAAAAGAAGCTGACGATGCAGCAGGGAAAGGCTTTTTTAAAGTTCTTTCCCTTTTTTTTGTTTTTCCTTTTAGTTGCTATTTCCATATGGGATGGGGGTATTCCTGTTATTCTGCAGAGAATGAACATAACAACCGCTGTGATACTTTGGTAGGGTTATTCCTGTTATTCCCTTGTTGGAAAAGGATTAAAAAGAATCTTTATTGAAATCAGAAACAGCTTTTTTCCTTTTCCCGTTTTTTTCTCTTGCCAAGAAAATTTTCTTTGGTGTATGCAGGTGCAGTCCTTCCTGTTGTTTTATCCAGAAGCATTGGAATAATATAAGCATTTAAAATCATCCATCCTTCATGCAGCTTTTGCGTTATGAAGACATGGATCTAAAGGGATATAGAACAAAAAATAAATAGAGAAAAAGAGACTCTTTAATAATGTATTTATATAATTATAAAAGGATAAAAAAAGAATTCATTTGGATTTTTCAATTCAATTTTTTGATCAAATTTATTCCCAAGTGCCGAAATACGCCGACAACAACAAGGATTAAATGAGTGGAAGACCCGTTTTACATAGAAAAACTTACAAAATTTTAAAATTTTTTTTGTTTTTTCTTTAAAACACTATTGACAGCTACAGGTTTTTTTCTTATACTTAATAGTGGAGAGGGGTGTTGATTCTTCTTGAATCGTTTCAGGATTTATACAGCACTTCCTTTTCTATGGTTGCGTCTTTGATTCTTAAAAAGATAGAAGACCGTTTCATTTTGGTGGTGGTCTGCCGGGAAGGGTGCCCGGTAGACCTTTTTTATTATATGGAATGTTTTTTTTCGGGGTTTTTTAAGGATGATGGTTATAAAACTGAACCCTGTTTCTGTTTAATCAAAATAAGAGTTGTTCATATTATAAAATTGTATAGATTTTATCTTGTGGTACATTTAAATAATTGCTTGCAGAAGACAAAACAGAAGTCATCAGATAGATCATATATTTTCTTCCGAAACCAGATTATAAAAGAACTTGCCAGTTAAATGATAGCAAGCTGTTGTAGAAAAAGTCTTGGGAATCAACAGAAGAATAAAGGCTGGTGGTTGAATTTTCAAGTCCTGGTGTTTTTTTTAAAAAAAGTCTTTTTCCCTTCTGCTTATGAGAGTCCGCATGGTATTACAAATATGGCAGGATTTTGTGCTGCAGGAGAATTCAAGAATAAAAATGAACTGTTTTAGAAGGGGGGAATGCTGACCAGGGATGAGTTCAGTTTGAGAGAGCTGAGGTGCCAGCATTAACGAATCTATAGGCAAATTGGAAAGAGTATGAGATTTAGTTTACGATAGCTGAGGAGTTCCAATTAGAGAAGAGGAGAGAATTTAAAAAACAGAGGAAATAAGGCCATCTCCTCTGTTTTTATCTCCAAAAATGCCGGATAATGAGACGAAAGTCCTGTTTATCCAGCAGAGCTGAAGCTGCGGTTGTGCACAATGAAATTTCCCGCTCGATTTTTGATGACAGGCAAGACCGTGTAAGGAGGGAACAGCCTCGCTTCCTTTCATACTGTCGTTAAAAATCAAAACAGCAAACCGGCAGCACAACCGGCAGGCTTATTTTATCAGATCAGACTGCACTGACCTGAACAGTTTCGGGGTCGGGTTGAGCTCCGGAGACACTTTTCCCGGGCGCAGTATTGACGGGAAAGAGCTCATCCAGCAGATCATGACTGGTAAGCATACCGCAGACACGTCCTGATTCTTCCTTTACCAGCAGAAGCTTGGAGTCCAGTACACGGAGATTTTCCGCGATATGAAGAGGTGTCTTGATCTTTTCCAGGAAGTAGATGGGGCGGAGAAGACTCTGCCAGTTTTCGTCCTTGCAGAAGAGCATTTGACGGATATCCAGTGTCCCTGCAAACTGATCCGGATCTGCCGGGTCCTTGAGAACAGGATAGCGTGCATGCATATGAGTACGAATTACTTCCAGAACTTCCTGCTTGGACATCTTCATATGTAGACAAACCATTTTATCTCTTGGAATCATCAGATTGGAAACCGGCTGTTCTGAGAGATCCGGAATTTTCTGAATAGCAATCTCCTGAGCAGGAGAAATCTGTTCCTCCTGTCTAGCCATGGAGGCCAGTGCGTCCAGTTCTTCCAGAGCCTCGGTTCCGGCTGCATCGGGAGCAGGCTCTTTTGCTTCAAAAGGTCTGTTGATGAAGTGAACAAGACAAATCAGAGGAGTAAGCAATGTTGAAAGCTTATCTAAAGTTGGCGCAGTTATTCTGAGAACCAGAGTGTTGAACCTGACTCCCAGTGTTTTAGGCAGAATTTCCGTATATTGCACCATCAGAATGGTGAAAATAAGAGAAAAAAGCCAGATTTTATCCGAGCCGAAAAGTTTATCGAATTCTGCACCGGCGACGGATGCACCGGATGTATGAGCTGCTGTGTTCAGCAGAAGAATTACCGCGATAGGTCGTTCCAGATTGTCTTTAAGTTTCCGGCAGATTTTTCCTGTAACCGGATAATCTCTTGCAAGTACTGCAAGCTTTCCGGGATTTAAACTCAAAAGCGCGGCTTCCATAATGGAACATAAGAAAGAAACACCCATGGCAACAACAATGGATATAATGAAAACGGTCATTCGGAAATAGTCCTTTCTGAATTATTGAAATGAATGACGGAAAAGGATGGAGGTTTCCGGGTATTCCTTGGATGGTCCCGGAAAATGCTTTTTGAAAGATTCATGTTTTCCAGCCTTTCAGTTGAATGGTGTTTTACGGGTTGATTGTTTTAGCCGGAATGAAGAAGCGGAATTCCGACTCGGGCGGAAATCCGGATCTTCCGAAACGGGAAAGAGTTTAAAGATTTTCCTGCTTTTCTCCTTTTTTACATTGTTTTTATTTTGTATTTTGGTTCCGTTCTGAAGTTTTTTCTTCAGCGGCTGCGTTTTGTTATCCTGATTTTGCACATTGTAGTTGTCTGCGGCTTTTTGTTGTCCGTGCAGATTTTGAGAAAATCTTCGATTCTGAAAAAGAACTGCAGAAAGCAGACTGGATGATGGTTTTCGCTCTATATTTCTGCACAAATTTTTCAAGAAGCAACTTGTTTGCTTTATAGAACTGCGCCACTGTCAGCTGTTGGGGCAAAAGGATTTCCTTGAGTAGAACACTGATCTTTTCGGCTTCATGTTCCGAATCACTGATGATGATCCGCAGGATATTTTCCTTTTCAGACAGAAAGAAAGTGCTAACGATGTCAGCCGAAGTCCTGTTAAGGCTCTGCAAAAGAAAAATCTTTATTCAAAAGGGGGAGCAGGCATTTTCAAAAAAAGACTGTATGAAAATCCTGGGAATCCTCTTCCCGGATAAATTTTGACTGGAACTGTCTTTTTCCCCGGTTATGCAGAAAAACAGCTGTTGCCTGATGCCGCAGTCAGCAGACAGAAAGAGGTCCCGCTCGTACGGGAAAAGCTTTGCTGAAAGCAGACGAAGGATAAAGAATATTTTGTTTTAGAATCAAAAAAACTGCTGTTTGGAGATGGAACATTTCCCATTGTTTCCCGGAAGAGGGATCTGTGATAAACGGGGGATTTTTTCCATCTGCGGCGTCTCGGCCCCAGTGAAACTTCTAGAGAAAAGTTTTGAGTCTTGGAACTGCATTTTTTGTGTGATCGGAGGTGAAGGAGCTGGATTGTTTTTCGTGGTCCGGATAAAGATCTCTGTCGTTCCCCTGATGAATAAATGTTACATCCAGCTGTCCAATAAAAGACATTCGCGCATGAAATAGTTGGTGCGCAACAGAAATATTCCGGAATACACCCATAGCCAATATGGATAAACACCAGACTGCGGCAAGAAACAATATTCTGCCTGAATAAAACTTTTTGAATGAATGAACGAACAGGTCGAACTTCATAGTCTTTCCATAGAACACAGACTTGGGGATCTGCCAGAAAAAACGGAAAACAGTCTTCATACATCTGTGTTTTGAGTTTCAACAGCCTTGTAACAGGCTATTTTCCATAATATGGTGCATGAATTTGAAAAAACAAATGATTTTTTCAAGATTTTTTATCTATGCGTTGAACACGGGACTCCGCCCAGCTGCCGGATTTGCTCTCTGTCGTCAAACGGATACCGGATTCCCTGAATTTCCTGGTAGTTCTCATGGCCTTTTCCTGCGATCAGCACCAGATCTGTATTCTGAGCAATTTCCACGGCTTTTCGGATGGCTTCTTTTCTTGAGGCAATCCGCAGACAGGGGTATGCAGGAGGCATTCCCTTCAGGATTCCATCGATAATTTTTTCCGGGTCTTCGCTTCTTGGGTTGTCACTGGTGACAATGACCATGTCCGATCCGGCAGCGGCGGCGGCAGCCATGCGAGGGCGTTTTGTGCGGTCCCGGTCTCCTCCGCAACCGAATACTGTAATAATGCGCCCCTTCTCCTGTTTCAGGGCTCTCAGTGCACTGAGGACGCGCACCAGGGCGTCATCGGTATGTGCGTAGTCTACAAAAGCATGGGCTCCCGAGGGAAGGCGGAAGGGTTCCAACCTGCCTGGCGCAGGCGGTGCGGTTCTGGCCGCTTCCAGCAGAGTCGTCATGGGAATGCCTGAAGCAAAGGCAATACAGAGGGCAGAAAGAAGATTGTATAAATTGTGTTCGCCTGTAAGAGGATGGAAAATTTCATATTTTTGTCCGGCAAGACTGAAACAGGCATGAGTGCCGGATTCCTGAAGGGAAAAATCCAGGATGCGGCAGAAGGCATTCTGTTTTTTGGATAGTCCAAGACGCTGAACTGGAACGGTTTCAAGTTCACGATACAATCGTTCCCCCCATGGATCATCCAGATTGATCAGAACAGGTGCACCTGGAGAAATCATTTCGGTAAAAAGGCTTTTTTTAGCCTGGTAGTAGGCTTCCATTGTTTTGTGATAATCCAGATGGTCTCCGGTGAGATTGGTAAAGATACCTGAAGCAAACTGACCCCGTCCGAATCTGTGCTGATGGAGTCCATGGCTAGAGGCCTCCATAACTACATTCCGGACTCCGTTCTGAACACAGCGGAGGAATAGATTCTGGAGTGTTTCTGCATCCGGCATGGTGGCAGATGCCGGCTCCGGTATTTTCCCATGTTCGCATGGATCGCAGATGACCGTGGTGAACAATGCACAGTTTTGTTTTTCGGCAGTATTCAGAAAGTGCCTGAGCAGGAAAGCTGTCGTTGTCTTTCCATTGGTCCCGGTAACTGCATGCACTCGGAGAAGACGGGATGGATATCCGGAAGCGCTTTCACAGAGACAGGCCCAGGCAAAATAGGAATCTTTGACACGGATGATCGGGATGTCCTGCGGCAGTTTTCCCGTATAGGACTCATGAACAACCAGGGCGGATGCTCCTTTTGAAACAGCGTCTGCAAGATACTTGTGCCCGTCATGATGCGATCCTGCAATTGCACAGAACAGGGTGCCTGGCTGGACTTTCCCTGAGTGATTGGCTACTGCTGTGATTTCACAGTCCGGATTTAAATTTTCTGTATTTGTAATCAGATTGCCAAGATGCCGGCAGTATTCCTGCAGTTTCATGTCATCAGAACTCCTGTTCTACCCGTTCCAGATGCATTGCTCTGGAGGCCTTGAGAAAAACACAGTCTCCACTGTGGAGAATCTTTTTAAGCGCATCTGCTGCCTGTTCCGGATTTGGAAAAGCGGCGGATGCTTTTGAAAGCATAGGACTGTTTTTTACAGCTTGGCACATGACAGGCCCTGTGGCCAGAATGCGTGCATGGGGGAACAACAGACAGGCCTGATTCAGAACTTCCGTATGAAGCTGAAGAGCTTCTGCTCCAATCTCACCCATATCACCAAGGATGAGGACAAGTTTTTTTGTGTCTGCAAATTCAGAAAGCCAGTTCAGAGATGCTTTCATACTGTCCGGGTTTGCATTGTATGCATCGTTAATCCAGGTGACGCCGGCTTTTTCTGAAATTTTCATGCGCATTCCCGGCAGAACAGTTTTCTGTATTCCCCGGGCGATGGTTTCCAACGGAAGTCCGAATAGACTTGCCATGGCGGCGGCAGCGGCGGCATTGCATGCCTGATGCTTCCCGGGAACAGACCAGTTGATCCGGATGGATTGCCCGGAGGCTTTTTCAGAGAGAATGAAGGAGCTTCCATAAAGGTTGCCGCCTAAGTATTCTGCACGAAAGTCAGCATCCGGGACATCTGAGAATCCGAAGGTCCGCACATGAGAAATTCTCCGGACAGCATTCCTGAGAATTTCATTGCCCGGAGAAACCGCAGGAATAACCGCATATCCACTGGCTGGTACGGTGGAGAAAATCTACTGTTTTTCTCTGGCTACGCCTTCCAGGGATCCGAGAAATTCAAGATGACAGCGGGCAATGGAAACGATCAATGCCGCATCCGGTTGAGCACATCGTGCCAGCGGCTCAATTTCTCCGGGATGGTTGGTTCCCATTTCAAGAATGGCAAAACGGTGGTGTTTTTCCAGTTTCAGCAGATTCTGAGGAACGCCGATTTGATTATTGGTATTGCCCTGTGTATAAAGAACCTGATCCTCTCCAAAGGCATACTGAAAAATAGCGCGCAACGTTTCTTTGGTACTGGTCTTGCCGCAGGATCCAGTCAAGGCAATCACTCTGAGGTCAGGAAAACGCATTCGGTGAAAATGGGCCAGATCCTGCATGGCTTTGAGCGTAGATTGCACAAGAATGGCAGGGGCTTCAGTGGGAAGAAGATGCTGTTTAGACTGTTCAATGCAGAGAATTGCGGCACCTTGGGCGATTGCCTCCCGAAGATAGTTGTGTGCATCGAAGTTTTCTCCGGAAAGGGCAATAAATAAAGCATTCGGCATGGATTTGCGTGTGTCGGTGGAAACGGAGGAAACCGATATGGATAAATCTGTTATGCCGCGGGGAGTTCCCCCGGTGGCGAAAATGATTTCTTCTGCGGTGAACAATGGATTCATAGCAATGTTATTCAGCCTCCAAGGTTAAATCAGCTCTTCTTCAGGGTTTCACGGAAATATGCAATTGTCTTCTGAAGGCCTTCTTCAAGCTGGACTTCAGGCTCCCAGTGGATAAGATTTCTGGCTTTGGTGATATCGGGTTTTCTGCGGGTGGGATCATCCTGCGGGAGCTCCTTGAAAACGATTTTGGACTTGGAACCTGTGAGTTTTATGACTTTTTCTGCAAGTTCCAGGACTGTGAATTCCGTGGGATTGCCCAGATTGACGGGGCCGGTCTCAGCGGCATGGGTACGGTTCATAACCCGTACAATAGCCTCAATCAGATCGTCAATATAGCAGAAACTTCTTGTTTGAGATCCATCTCCGTAAATGGTGATATCCTGATGATTCAATGCCTGTACAATAAAGTTGCTTACGACGCGTCCGTCATGGGGATGCATCCTCGGACCGTAGGTGTTGAATATGCGAATGACTTTAATGGGGAATTTGTATTGTCTATGGTAGTCAAAAAACAGCGTTTCAGCTGCGCGTTTGCCTTCATCGTAGCAGCTCCGGATTCCAATGGGGTTGACATTGCCCCAGTAGTTTTCAGTCTGAGGATGTTCTTTGGGATCTCCATAGATTTCACTGGTGGAAGCCTGAAGAACCGGGATATGCAGTCTGCGGGCGATTTCAAGCATGTTCATGGCTCCGAGGATGCAGGTCCGTGCTGTCTGGACAGGGTCATGCTGATAATGAACAGGCGATGCGGGACAGGCTAAATTATAAATGGCATCCACTTCAAGACTGATTGGCAGGGTAATATCATGCCGGATCAGCTCAAATGCCGGATTTTTCAGAAGATGCCGTATATTGTTTTTAGATCCGGTGAAAAAATTGTCGAGACAAATAACATCACATCCGTCATTGAGCAGACGTTCGCACAAATGGGATCCTATGAATCCGCCTCCGCCTGTTACCAGTACTGTTTTTTTATACATACAATAAAGCCTTTTACCTCTTGTTTTTCTCGTTTTTCCAGATGCCCTCTGGGGAAATCCGGGTGACGCAATGCCCGGAGAAGAGATCTCTTGCCGGGAGAAATAACTGGAAATAATTATAATCCGTCTTTATGCAAGAGTCAATCTGTGAAATGAAGTATTTGCTTTGAAAAAAGTGTCCTCTTTCATCTGTTTCTGAAGACGTGTCCTAGCTGCTTTTCCTGCAGACACCTGTAAAAAGACGGATCCCTTCCGCACCCAGAAACGAGTGAATCCTGTTTCCTGGTGGAGACTCCGGTTTATTAATCGTCTGAATCCTGAAGGTCCCGTTTTGAGTGAATCCTGTTTCCTGGTGGAGACTCCGGAGATGCTATAGGAATTTATATAAAAAAGAAAAAAAAAGTTATTCTGCAGAAATCTGCAGAATGGAAGTCTTCTGAAGTTCCAGCGCAATCAGAATGGCTATAGGGGCATTGGTCCACCCACTGTATATGCTGCCGGATCCGCCTTCATAGGCGTTTCCGCCGCCCCAGGTACCGGATTTCAGGTCAAACATACCGCGCCAGCATCCGTGATAAGGTTTCAGCCTGGAATGATCCTGAATGCGAAGAACAAGAGATAAAAGTTTTTCATAAGCGGCCCGGAACCTGGGGTCCGGATGCAGCGCAAGAAAGTTTTGAAGGCCGAGAAGGACCCAGTTTACTGTGTAAATGGTATCCACCAGATGAGATCCCTTAGGAGCTTCATAGTGTTCTGCAGGGACATTGCCGCTTTCCGGATCCATGCGCTGTAGAATTCTGTCCGCCAATACTGTTGCAAGTTCGCGGTGAAGGTCCCGGGATTCCGGAAGCAGGGCGGCAGCCGCGGAAGTTCCGATCAAAGCGTAGGCAAGTTCACTGACGTTCAGAGAATCGATCGCAGAACGAACATAACAGAGATATTCGTGAATGAGCTGTTCATCAGATTTTTTGCCAATTCCCGCAGAATGAGCTAGAGAGAGTGCAAAGCAGACAAGGCCGCCCCAGTGAGGCAGAAGCGGACGGCCCATCCAGAGGCCTGCCGGATCGTAGCAGTCCTGGTTCAGAAAACATTCTCCGCAATGAAAGGCACGGGTAAAGCCGTCAGAAAGACTTCCTGCAAGTTTTTCTGCCCAGAATTTGATTTCGAGGCGTTCAGCTTCTTTTGGAAACTGTTTCAGGATCAGCAGCGGAATGGCAAGTGTCCAGGCATTGTCATCGAACCAGAGTTTAGTCTGCCATTGCGTGTGAGACCAGTTCCAAGTCCCGAGTGGGGCTCTTTCGGAGACTCCCCGATTTAAGAGTCCGCTTCGGAAATAAAGGAAATCCAGAAGATTGCGGGCTGTTTCCAGGAGTTTTTCCCGGGAGTCTTTGAATAGGTCCAGTTGAGATGCCAGGAGAAAGAGGTAAGCCGTCTGAAAATTGCAATCCGGACGTCTGGATTCAATGACACTCCAGGATCCATAGTCTGTGAACGAATTGAACGTGTTGAAAACCTTCTTCCGCAAGTCAGGGTCCGGAACGTCGAAAATACGCTCTGCAATTCCCCAGAACCCGTTGGATGGGACCATTACAGTGGAGTCCTGAAACCAGTGAAGTGAATCGTTCAGGGCCTGTTCCAGAAGGTTTTGCCGGATCATACAGAAAGTTCTCCTTTTGTGTGAATTAGGATTCAGATAGACTGAATATGGGTTGCTGAAATATAATGTTCAGAAAAAAGATGAGATGGTACAGAAACGGCCGGTTGCGGCAGCTGCTTTTTACTTGTTCCCGGACAGGAGAAAGTGCTTTTCTGTCTGTAATTTAAATATCTGTCCCGGAAATGGATGAAATATAGAGAAAAAGCTGGAAAACAAGCGCATACCGGCTGTTGGAACCGTACTGGAATCAGTTGGAAAGGTCTTCTTCAGAACCTGTTACTGGATTGAGGATAAGTTTTAATGGCGTTTCCTGGGCGTCTGATTCATGGGGTTGTCCTGTAATAATCCATTTTCCGTGTTCATAGCTCAGCTGGAAAGGATACTGGCGGGATAACGCTTCAGCACCGGCTTTTTCCAGAAGAATGCTTGTCGCTTCTTTCCAGGCTTTGGAAAAGGAAGGAATCCGGAAACCTGCCTGGTCCTCGGAGATATTCGCTTTTTCCTTTGCCAGTGCAGCCAGTGTGCTGTAAAGTTCGATACGTGTTTGCGGATCAAGATCTTTTTTATACTGAAGAATGAATGTCAGAATGCAGTTTTCACTGATTTTACAGATGCCGCCTTCGAGCACTGGAAACGGCACGGACACATCGGGTTTTTCCTATGCATGAAGAATGGTAAAGTATCCGGGAAGTCCGGCGGGAGAAAATTCGTACAGTACAATTTGTTTTTCTTTGGTATCTGGAAGGAGGATGCTCATTTGATTCTGAAGGTAAACTTTCAGATCATTTGCATGAGTCAGATTTTTAAAGGCATCCTCATAAATGCTGGTGAGGGTAAAGTAGCAGGAAAATTCCTGAGCATTCTTATCGGTAATCAAAGCTTCCTACATCCGGTTCTTTTTATAGTAGCCCGGGGTCATGGACCAACTGCTTTTAGCCGCTATTCGATAGGTTTCTCCGGGAACAGGCATGACATCGAATGCAAGAATTTCTGCCTCCTCTGTGTTTACGGGCATTTCTTGCGCAGAAGAAGTCTGAAATTGAAAAGCAAAGCCTGCAGCAACAAATAGGACTGCAGTCAGGAATGGACGCATGCAGTGATGATCGTATTTCATTTATTATAAGCCTTTCCGGGAAAGAACATCTTTGGGTGTTTTCAGGAGGATAGAAAATCCTAACCGGTTGTAGTTTCCTGTAGTGAATTCTGTAATATATAGCATTTGTGTCTGTGAAATCAATCCAAAAATATGAAAAAAGATTTTGAAAACCCCGTCTACAGGATAATCCAGATTCAAAGAAGAATTAAATTGGAGTATCTTGTCTGTTAAATACTCTACAAAATTTCCTCGTGAGGACCAGATGGGAACAGACTTTTTTGAAAAAAGATACAGAAAAAATGGAGCGGGCAACCGGAATCGAACCGGCGTGGCCAGCTTGGGAAGCTGGAGCATAACCATTTTGCTATGCCCGCACGTAAAAAGGATGAGGTAAACTCTTTTTCTTCAAAGAAAGCAGTCAAGCCTCATAGTCTGGAGTATTATACCTCGGAATACCCAGGAATCAAGCATTCTTCAGGAAAAAGCCCTCTTTTTTTGAAAAGATTGTTCTTTCAGGTGGGGCTTCAATGGAATTTCCGGAAAAATCTACAGCTTCTGCAAAGAATAAAATCTTCATTTTTAAAACCGCAGGCAGAAGTTTTGATCCATATCCTGCAGGAAAAAGCTCCTGAAAAAGAGAAAGACCGGATGCAGAAAATCCTGATCCGGTCCAGTATCAAACGCGGGAAATTATTCCTGGGTGATAGCTTCTGCAGGGCAGGTGCTTACGCAAGCGCCGCAGTCAACGCATTCATCGGCGTTAACGACAGCTTTTCCATCGTTCATGGAAATTGCGCTGACCGGGCAAGCGCCGGTGCAGGCTTCACAACCAAGGCATTTTTCCTGATCAACTTTTGCAGCCATGATGAAATCCTCCAAAATAAAGATTAATTTTGAATCCGTTTTCTAATAGTTGCCGGACTAGGTTTTCCCATACAATAAACCCGTTATCTCAAAAGTTCAAGAAAAAAAGACATGAAAAAATATAAAAGCCCAAAAATTAGACAACTTAATATTGAAATTTGAGTTTGTTTCTTTCCTGATTGAAATCATAGGAGAAATGAAGTTTCAGGCGGCATCGGTCTCCCAGCCACGCGCCTTCTCCGGAAGGGGGACCTTTGCTGACGGATTCAAAGGGGATTTCTTCATCGGGTTTCATTTCACGATTTTCAAAGAAGGGGGAAAAATTACCCTCTGTTCTGCCATCTTCTTCCAGAAAGTCCATGTTGCTTACGGTATCCCTGGAACGTCCTTCCCATAGGGAAAGAGTCAGGGGGAGGGAGCCGATAGAACATTGGGTGCAGTTTCTGCAGACAGAAGAGAAAATATAGCGTTCTGCACCTTCCGAGAAGACACGTTCCCCTTCAGGATCCTCCGAAGAGACACTTGTTTTTGCAAATGCGTATCCGAAAAGAGTGCGGTAGCCCATTTCCCAGGGAAACTCATCCCAGAGCTGAGCGGTGGGCGGATTGTACGAATAAACTTTAACGGTACCCCCGAGAGAGGAGGTCGATACACGGGTTTCTCCTTTGTAGGTCGATTTGAATACGCCTTTTCTCATGTAGACTGCATCCTGAAGATGCTCACTTTTGACGAAAATGTCGATGACCGGGTAGAGAAGCTGCTGCAGAGCTCTGCGCATTCCGCGGACCCAGGCATAGGAACTGAAAAATTTTTCAAAGCTGTAATTCTGCAGGAGCCCGCAGTTTGGGAAAAAAGTTACAGAGTAGGGGGTTGTGAATTTCATTTCCAGAGCTTCCATCATTTCACTTGGACTGTTCCGGTTATCCAGTTCGTACTCAAAAACACCGTTATGGATAGAATAGTAGGTGTCATAAAGAACTTCATTATTCTGAGAATCCCGGATGGTTTTCTGACGATTAATTCCATCAAGCGGTGAGTCCCGAAAGACTTCGGTGTCCATCATGAATGGAGCTATGGTGAAGGTTTTAAAGGTATTTTTCTGGATATCAAACTGGGCGAATCTTTTGGATAGAGTTGTGACGAGTGCTCCGGCCGCGGTATGGAATGCCTCGAAGGAATCCAAACTGTCGACGGTTTTTTCAAGCAGTTCATCCACATCCAGATGAATTAGTTCCGCCCGCTCCAGAAGCGCCAGACGAATCGCTTCCAGATACAATGGAGATGCGGCACAGAAGTACTGGTCATCATTTTCCCACGCATGATCGTTGTACCATAGCGCGAGTGCATCCCCGTAAAGGGGAGACTGGCTGCCCGAGGATCGGATTGAAGAATCGTTGCTCATTAGAATAAACTCCCTGTGCTTGCTTGTGATGTAAAAACAGACAGAAGGGCTTGAATTCCCGTAAAAACTGTCCGTATTATTTGCATTTTTATGAGAGAACAATCGGAGAAGGCCGGATTCTCCGGAACTTGGCCCGGACTGCGGATGATTATCAGGATTCATGAATGGCTGGCTTTACCGCATAGTGCGTTCTTTGCTCCTCTGTCCGGGTGAAAACAGAAGGGATCTGCGCGTCAAAGGAAAAGATGGCATTTGCATAAGTCTGGACAAAGGAGAATCCCGTGGCGTATCAATTGCACTTGAAACGGCAGATGGGAAAAATACAAGTCTGGACAAAAGAGAATGCCATGGGAATGCACACGGAAAAATGCATAAATAAAAGGAGCGTATTTTTATACAGACAGTGTTTTTAAAAAGCGGTTTTCCGGTTGTTTTTATTCCCAGAATTTTTGAACGCTTCCGCTGCAGCGTTTCCATGGGCCGGGCCATAGAAATTTTCCGACAGACGGAATTTCGGCTCAGGAAGGTCTTGATTCTATAAAAATTTTCGGGATAATTCTTCTGCCAGATCCAGTTCATTTGGTCTGACCCAATGGATGGGAAAACCCTCCCGTTCAATTTTTCGGAACCATGAATCCTGGCGTTTGGCGAACTGGCGGATTTTTACGAGCAGGGTATGTTGCATATCGTCCCAGTTTTTCTTTCCCTGAAGGTACTGAGCCATTTCTCTGTATTCAAGACCGAAGGATTCGAGTCGTTCCCAGCTGACACCTTTTTCATGAAGATGGATTGCTTCATCCAACATTTTCATGCGCAGACGCTTGTCCAGACGCAGTGCAATTTTCTCATGAATTTCAGCGCGGGGTCTGTAAAGTCCAAGAATTAGATATTCCCTGTCATGATGCAACTGGATTTCCTTTTCAGTGTTTGCTGGCAGCTTTTCTGCACAGGATAGTTCGATTTTCCGGATCAGACGATAGCGGTTGTTTGCTTCAGACGCCAGTACTGGAGACTGTGGTTGAAGCTGTGCAAGGAGTCTGCGCAGTTCTTCAATCGGGAGACTGTTTAATTTTGCTCTGGCTCCCGGATCAGGCGCCCCGCCATGGAGTTCATAACCGGACAGGAGGGCGTGCAGATAAAGAGCTGTGCCTCCTACAAAAAGAGGAACTGCTTTTCTGGAAAGGATGCTGTTTACAGCCTTTTCTGAATCCACTATAAAATCTGCCAGGGAATATTCCTGCGCCGCAGGATCTGCAATATCCAGCAAATGATGCGCGATGGTTTTTCCGGATGGAAGGGTATATTCCTCAAGATCTTTTCCGCTGCCGATATCCAGTCCGCAGTAAACCTGTCTGGAGTCTGCACTGATAATTTCTGCGTGAATACGGTCGGCTAAACGGACGCCAAAAGCGGTTTTCCCTGCTGCCGTTGGGCCGAGCAGAATAATGCATTTTTTTTTCGGATCCATTTTGCAGAAGCTCCCGAAAGTGAATGAAATCTTTAAAATATTATTTAAATATACACCGTGAATGACTGGTAATCATCTAAAAATGTTGTAAGTTATCAGAAAAATATAAGAATGATTGAACAACCAAGAGATTTTTTTCTCATACCGTGCGGGGAATTCAGCCATATGGAAATGCAGAATACTGTAAAGAAAGAAACCGCAGTTACAGGGATTGCCCTTCATACAGGAGCCCGAGCAAATTTGAAAATTTGTCCGGCTCCGGAAAATACAGGCATTGTATTCCGCCGGGTGGATATGCCGGGCGCTCCTGCGGTGAAAGCGGCGGCGCAGAATGTGATTGATGTCCGGCGCGCCACCACGATTGCCTCCCGGACAACCGGGGCATTTGTTGTAACAGTGGAGCATATCATGTCGGCTCTTCATGCCGCACAGATCGATAATGCTTTTGTGGAGATGGATGGACCGGAACCACCGATCCTGGATGGAAGTGCAGGCCCTTATTTTGATATGATTCAGCAGGCTGGCATCGAGGCTCAGTCTGTGCCGGCTGAATACTGGACAGCTTCAGCGCCGATTGAAGTTACAGACGGCGACAAGCGGCTTGTGCTGACACCGTGTGATCATCTTGAAATTGAAATGAAGGTGAATTACGGCGTATCCCCCCTGGATGCGCAGGAATATTCCCTGGCCGTGACGCCGGAAAGTTTCGCCCGTGAATTGAAGGGAGCCCGGACATTCTGTCCTTACCGGGAACTGGAACAGGTGATTGCCGCCGGTCTTGCCAAAGGGGGAAGCCTTGACAATGCGATCATTCTCCATGACGGAGCGTTGATAAGCAAGGATGGACTTCGCTATCCCAATGAGCTTGTACGGCATAAAATGATGGATATGGTTGGGGACCTTTATCTGGTCGGAAAACGCGTCCGCGCACATATTTCCAGTGTGAGATCCGGACATCCCACTCATGTTAAACTTGCACAGGCTATGCTCGCGCAGGCCGCCGCAGCTGCACAGCAGTAAAAGAAAGAACAGGATATTATGTCTGAAAGATTCATCAGTCTGCAGGAAATGAAGGAGGTGCTTCCTTGTAAAAAGGATTTCCTCCTGCTTGATCGAGTTCAGATGATTGGAGAAAACAAGATCATCGGTTTTAAATGCGTTACCGTGGATGAGGCCTTCTTTATGGGGCATTTTGCAGGACATCCGATTATGCCGGGTGTTCTTCAGGTTGAAGCTGTGGCTCAACTAGCTGAGCTTGCTGTATGGAAAAAACTGGATCCGGAACGAAAAAATGACATTTATATCAAAGAATTGAGAAAGGTCAAATTCCGTCATCCGAACAACCCTGGAGACCGCATTCGCATTGAAGCTGAAATATTGTCCTGCGATTCTGAATCTGCCAAAATTTCCGCGGTAGTCTACAACAACAGCGGTGCAGCCTCCCAGGTGGAGATGGTTCTTTCTGTACGGGCGAAGGAATGGGATCTGACAATTCCTGAGTACAACCAGTATGACAAAAGTGAAAGCTGCCAGTGGGATGTTACCCGGATTATGGGATATATTCCCCATCGCTATCCATTCCTGTTTGTTGATCATGTTGTCAAGGTGGAGGGAAGCCACCTGACCGGGGTCAAAAATGCCACGAATACAGAGGCTATTTTCCGTGAATATGATGACGGGTACATGGTTATGACTGGTTCCGTTCATCCTGAAATCGTTGCGCAGGCCGGATGTATTTACATGCTGTCCAATGAGATTAATCATGGAAAGATTGCTTATTTCATGGGGATTGATCATTCTGAATTTTTTGGAGCAGTGCATCCCGGAGATCAGATGCGCCTTGAAGTGGATATCCCGAACTGCAGCAAGCGTTTTGGAAAAGGCGAAGGCTGCATGTATGTGAATGACAAGCTTATTTCTAAAACGAATATGACTTTTGCGATTGTTGATCCCTAAGATATTTTCTCAGCGCTCAGTCGCTGACTTTCCCCTTGCATAAGGGGCGTAAACAGTTTGAGTCTTAGTTTTTTTTAATGCTGTTCCGGAATAGATGCCGGAACGGCATTTTTTATCTGGTTTTTAATGGGTGAAAAATACCGGAAGTCCTGAGAAATATCTTTTTTCTGCAACGGTGGGTGCGGACCGAAGGAGCCAGAAAATTGTACTGACAGGGAATATTGCATTTAAGAATAGAGTCTACTGGAATAGAATTTATGAAATCAATTTCGTTCTGCAGTTCCTGTTAAATTCCTTTCAGGAAAAACAGGAGAAGAAAACAGATGGAATAGAATAGATCTCCGAATTAAAAGAATGATGAAAAGATTGAAAAATAGAGCAGAAAAAGGAATCCATTCAACAAATCTTTCAGAGATTTATCTGTAGAAGAAAAGTAAAAAAAACGGTCTCCGGAGAGATCAGTTCCGAAGACCGTTGGATCCCTTCAGAAAGTTTTCTAACGGGTTGCTGTTTTTATGCAGAAAAAAGTTTTGCAAAATAAAAAGATCTTCAGCGGTTCAAGGCTTTCCAGGTTTTTTCCACATCTACAACACTGGAAGTTCTGGCAGCCTCGTCAATACTCAGTGCAAGGACGGCGCTTTCAAGCCCTTCACTTCCACTGCATTTTGGAAGAGATCCATTGCACATGGGGCCTTCATAAAGTTCTTTCATGATGTAGGAATCTCCGCCGCCGTGGCCATCGCCTCCAAAGGTGATAGTGACCATGTTCTGGCCGAGAACCTGATACTTGAGCGTACTGGAATAGAGTTCCACTACCATGTTGCCGCGGGAGCAGGAGAAGGACATTCTGCGCTCGGGAATGACGTTGGACATGGTGCACTGGAACTGAACACGGATACCGTTGCGGTATTCAAAGACGGATACGAGGTTGTCCATGAGATCGGTATCGTCATCAAATGCAGAAGCGATATGATGCGGATCATACCACGTGTTCATGAATTTATCCGGGAATTCTGATTCCAGACCTTTATTTTTCTTTTTAAAGAAGTCCCTTCCTCCGAAGGCCGCCACTTTGGAAACGTGGCTGCCGCAGAACCAGTTGAGCAGGTCCAGATCATGGCAGCATTTTTCCAGAATATGGGGGCCGGCTTCCCGGGTGTATCTGCGCCAGTTACGCATGATATAGGTGCCGTGGTTCGGATCAATGTTTTCATTGGCATCGATACTGATGACATTTCCCATGATGCCGGAGTCAAGCAGCTCTTTTACTTTGCGGTAGATGGGCGCATAGCGAAGGACAAAGCCGGTAGCAAAGAGAACGCCTGATTTCTGATGAGCCTCAAAAATTTCTTCACAATCCTTGATCCTGGTTGCAAGAGGTTTTTCAGAAAAGACGTTTTTCCCCTGGCGGAATCCTTCCAGAATATGTTCTTTATGGTAGGCATTTGGAGAAAAGACCATGACCCAGTCAACACCGGGAGTGGCAATGGCTTCCTGATAGCTTTTGCATATTTTTGTGTCCGGAGACTTCCATTGGCTGTCGGACATGGCATTTTTGCATTGAGCTTCATCCGGATCATAGACGGCCAGAACTTTTACATGGCCTTTTGAATCCTGAAGCAGACGGCGCGTAACGCCTGTTCCGCGGCCACCGCATCCGATAACGGCAACACCGATGTTTTTTTCACTCTGAGTGCTCATTTTGAAATTCCTTTCATACAAACAAAGAATATTGAGAGGGGGGACGGGTATATTTTCCTGTGGCATATAACATATCGCCGAAAGGTTTTATTTCAATATGGAACATTCCTGAAATCTTTTTATTATAAGATGGAAAGATCAGGAATTTAAAGAATTTTCTGCTTCTTTTTTATCGGTTGATGGGGAAGATGCAAAGCTTAAAGAAGATTTCTTCTGGAAGTATAATCTTATATCTCATTCTGACAAGAAGGATTGTCGCTGGAAAAACAGAGATTACCTGTGATCCAGTATCGAAAAAACTCTGGAAAGGTTCGTTGTACCGACAGAGCTGTCTTCAGAAAGAAAAAGGGATATTCAATATCGGATAGGCATCTGGAAAGGGTTTTATATCGTTGAGGCTGATACTACCTTTTGGAGAAATGAAAAATGCCCTTCGAAACTGTTTCCCAGAATTCGAAGGGCACGGGGGGTTAAAAAATTTTAATCCAGCAAAAAAGTTTTGCCGGAGACCCGGGTATAATGCCGGGATGATACTTTAATCGTCGTTCTGTTTTTCAAAATCTTTAAGTTTGACGGAATCCAGGAACATGAATTCACCGGCTTCCAGTTCGTATTCTTCAGCGTATCCGAACTGGTGGACAAAAACTTTGTGTGGATGGTCAAAGTCAATGTTGAACAGACAGATTTTCCCTGCATCGGGGAAGTAAGTGCAGTTGACGTATTGACAGTTTTCACCGGGATCTTCTCCGTCATCGGTGATATAGACATGTCCGCGGGCCAGTTTTGCTATGTATTTGTAGACGGGTTCCAGAAATCCGTTGGTGTTTTCTTCTGAGCCGGGACCTTCATCGGTGTCAAGTCCGCCTGGGTAGTACCAGGTGTTGACGAAAAAGACTTCGCCTTTTCCGCATTTACGGCGGATTACTACGGGGTCGAATTGTTCGTCATCCACGATAAGAGGCTTGACTGCGGGGTCGGTGATTTCCAGCTGTCCGATGGGGACTGCCAGAATGCCGAATCTGCGCGGAATTTTGACGCCAAGTTCATTCTTTTCTCCGCTGGTTCCGGTAGCCCAGTAAATACGTCTGCCTCGCCCGATGACTTTTACACCGCAAAGATCGGAGAAATCTCCTCCGTTGACCAGTTCATCCACTGTGAAACTGCGATAGTTGCGTTTTTTGTTCTGTGAGAAATGTGCCAGGGAAATACAGAGAATGCCACCTTTTTCAACATATTCCCGAAGAATGGCATATTGTTCTTTGGAGCAGGTATTCCATCCGCTGAAAATGACAGCCTTGTAATTCCGGATTAGAAAATCTGCCGAGATTTTGTTTTTGGCGAAGGTTACAATGTCAAACATCCCGTGAGGCGTAGCCGACAGGAACTGGTTGCGATAGGGCGGAATCACTGGCGGGCAGGGACAGAAGACTCTGGAGAGCAGGCGCCAGCTTTTTTCCGGATCCCCTTCATACCAGTCATGATTCATGTCGGCCAGATCGTATGCGCTGGCAACAGCGTAATTGCCATGAGCTGCGTAGAAAGAAGAGAGGTCCAGATTTCCTTTTGCGATGGCGAAAGATGCTTCAGGCTGGCCTTCCGGAGTTCCGTGTTCCTTTACGAAGTCGTAGAAGTCGGAGATGACCTGACGGTAGCGGACTGCTGTAGGACTGCGGTAGTCAATCATGGGATACATTTTTTCCGCATCCTTGACAATGTCTGCATAATCATACGGGTTGTTGCTTTTCGGCGCTGTCGGATCTCCGTTTTTACCGACGGTGCAGTAGGGCAGTGCATAAAGCGGAGAATCCGGACAGAGTTTCACCTGAGTATACCAGTTTCCGCTTTCATTGATCATAAGTTTGCAGCCGTTCATGTATTTGTGCAGGAATGCCGCATGAAGCAGGGGGAATTTATATTTACTGGAATAGGGAATCCAGGAGTAATGCTCATGGGCCAGATGGGATCCCCAGACAGGAAGATGGAACTGACGGAAAAGTCCCCGGGCGAACGCTGAGGAGATTGTCATATGACGGAATGCAAAATCTTCCTGAACAGGAATGTCAGTTCCTCCCAGAATTTCGTAATCCAGATGGAATGAACCGCTGGTGGCCATGATATATCCCCAGCCTTTGGCTTTTCGGTCTTCAACGTGTTCCTTAACACGGGCAATGAGACCATCCGCATAATCTTCCAAGGTTGCGTTTTCCAGACTGATTCCTGCGTCGGCATTGTTGCTTTTGTTTTTCAGATGGAAGGAATAGCGTTCTCCAAAATCATAACCGAGCCACCAGTCTCCGAATTCTGCAAGTTTCTTGCTGAGCTCCGGGTTCATTTCATTGGAATAAAGACCGGTAGTATAGATTCCGTGGTCTTTTGCATACTTGATGAATTTAAGCATGCCAAGGCCTTTGCGTTCCTCATAATCCTGTAACTTGGGATTTTCTTCGCCACAGAGATTCTTTTTATTTTCCCAGTCGCGTGCTTTGAAGGGAATGCCGGTATCTTCCATGGCGTACCAATCTGGACCGTCAAAGCCCCAGATCTGGGCAAGATTGCCCTGATTGTCCTTAACAATGAAATCGAGATAATCTTCCGGGGAATAGTCCTGAGGTGTCCATGTGGAGAATGCTCCTGGATCCAGGTATAATCCATGTTTGCGGATATTGTAGATTCCGGATCCGAGATACAGTCCGCATTCCGGGAGAGGCATTTTTTTCCAGCTCATAATGTTGTTGTCTTCCTTTTTGATTGATTCTGTGAAACTGGGAACTTGTGATATATTTCTGTCTTGCAGTTGTTGAAAAAAAACTTTTTACTGAGCGTTTAAAAGACTCTTTGCATAAGCAAGGTTGTCCTTGAGCTTCTCTTCTGTAGATTGTACAGTGCTGAAGTCTTCAAACATGACCCATCCATTGTATCCGATGCGTTTCAAGGATGTGAAGACGCTGTTCCAGTCGACAAGGCCTGCCTGAATCTGGCTCCAGGCCGTTTCCCAGTGCAGCGTCTGCCCCTGAACCATGAGCGGCATAACGCGGGCATTTTTCATATGGACTTCTCCCAGATATTCTGCGGCCACGTTCAGAGCAAAATCATACGATTCCCGACCTTCGAAAACCTGATTGCCCGGATCCCAGATGATGCCGGTATATTCCGGGTTCAAACCTTGAAGAACATTCATCGCCAGAGGCACCGTTGGAGTAAATGTATTGTGATGAGTCTCAATGAGGGTGCGGATTTTGTAGCTTTCGGCCATTTCCGCAACAGCGGCATAGGATTTTCGGACAATTGCAAGCTGATCTCTGTAGGATCTTTTCGGATCGAATCCTCCCTATCCAATTCGAATTGCCTTGGCTCCAAGAGCCGCTGCTGCTTTAAAATGCTGTTCTATGAGCTGTTCTCCATCGAAACAACAGATATAGGCTGCGAGAGTGGGCATTTCAAGACGGGCAAGAGATGCCGCACTTTTGAGTCCTTCTGCACGGTCAAGAATATCACCTGCAGTCATGGAGGTACGGTTCCCGCTCCAGAAGGAAGGATGTTCCCGGTCTCCGGAATCTTCACAGACTCTCCATTCAATGCCGTCATAACCCGATTCCGCAACTTTTTTAAGTGCTTCTTCAGGTGTATAATCTGGAATGCTTACGCTGAAAATACCAAATTTCATCAAAAAACTCCTTAATTGTTTATCCACTGTTGTGGTTTTGTTTTTCTGCTTTACTATAGTGCGTGAAAAATGGATTCAAAGACTTAGAACACAAAATTTGAAATAAAGGATTGTCCAAAAACGCAGAAGTTCAGGTCTGTTTGTTATAGAGGATCCCAAGACTGGACGCTGGAAAACAGGAACTTCAGTCGGGAGATAGAATGAAAAAAGCAAAAAAGCCGCAGGAAATGCTGAGAAATAAAATGGAGCCAATGATCGGAATCGAACCGATGACCTGCTCATTACGAGTGAGCTGCTCTACCGACTGAGCTACATTGGCCTGATAAGAGGCAAAAACAAGGAATATAAAAACGTTCCAAGCTGGAAGATAATGTAATCTTGTTTTGCCGAAAGGCAAGCTCCGGAATTAAAAAAAGTCAGAAATCCAGGAGGGTTTTTGTATTTGAAATTGATGGCATTCCTGTTTGCAGACGAACAGATCCCACAGAAAAAGATTTCTGCCGGCTTGAAGTCCATAGATTACAAACTTTTTCCAGGGAAACGGGTTCCATATTTCAGAACAAGGGA
>CASERY010000077.1 GCA_949290385.1 uncultured bacterium
AATTGGACATCCATGCCAGATTGCGGATTTCATCGATGCAATTCGCAGCGGAAGAAAGCCGTTTGTAACGGCAGAAGATGCTGCAGAAGCGGTGTTTCTTGCCCAGAAAATCTTGGGGCGGATTCGTTGATTTCTCAGAAATCTGAGAATGGAACAGGAATGGTTTGATTGTATTGGATATTGTTTTTATTGTTTTAACGATCTCTGATTTGGATAGGATGTTCTAACATGAAAATGGCATGTTAGAACATCTTTTTTTTGTATGTTTTCTACAAAGTTTTTTCTTATGGTGTACAAGAATAGTATTTGTCTTTTATGGTTTCCTTACAAGCTATTATAAAATAGTTATTTAGTTAAATAACTGAATAAATGCAGTTCTTTTACTATCTGCATAAGGGAAGTTGGATGTAATGGATACTTTTTTTAACATTGTTTTTTTTTATTGGATAGATGAGAGTGATGTTTTATTCCTGGTATTATAAAATAATTATTTAGCTAAATAATAAAATATAAAATCTCCTAAGTTTACTTAGTAATCAGTCGGGGAATGGGTATGCATTTCAGGGAAAAGAAGAAACAGCGATTATTGAAGTACCGGACTTCAATACAGGATCTGAATCAATGTCTGCAAAAAAATAGATTTCAGAATTTTGAAAGACCGCTTTAAGCTGTATGGAAGGAGAGAAGATAATTTTTTTTCTAAAAAATAGGATAAACTAATTGACAAATAGAAAAAATATCCTATTTTAATACTATAATGAGAAAGAAAGCGAATACGATCCTTTTAAATGCCGGACCATGTTTTCGTATCTGAAATAGAATTTTTGAATTTCTGATAAAGGCAAATTCCTTCAGATTCTGTTGCAGTAAGGATCGTTTTTTTAGAAAAATAAAATTAGTGGAGACTAATAAATGAAACCTGGAATTAATGAAGCTCATCGGAAAGAACTTTTGAAATTCCTCCTGGTAAAAACTGCGGCTGTAAGAAGCGGAGTAAAACCCGCTGAACTTTTACGAGTCCAGCACTGCTACAGCGCACGTAACGAGGAAGGATTTCAATTCTGTCTGTACCGGGATGACATCCTTCATACTATGAAACTTGATTTCATAGAACTTCAGACAGGTGAAAATAGTTCTCTGATCTTGTTTTATCACAGGCAGCGGCTTGCAGAAACACTCGCAGAAGAAGAAAATCTTAAAATTTTGGAAGATTCCGGATATGATAAAACCTGTTCTTCTGTTGAAGACTTCCTGAAGATTCTTCAATGCCGTTTTCAAAAGGGTGGTATTCCTCATGAAGTTGGCGTTTTTATCGGTTATCCGGCAAAAGATGTCCAGGGATTTATCGCGAATCTTCCCAGAACTCCGGTCCACAAAAGCGACTGGTAGGTATTTGGCGATGCTTCCGAGTCCATCCGGCGGATGAATCTGTATAGAAAAGTGGAAGTATTTGCA
Organism: uncultured bacterium; assembly: GCA_949290385.1. Lineage (GTDB taxonomy): Bacteria > Verrucomicrobiota > Lentisphaeria > Victivallales > UBA1829 > CASERY01. The sequence goes on from CASERY010000077.1 coordinate 1,456, forward strand.
GACTGTATATTTAATTCATGCGAGAGTCTTCAATCCGTGATCGAACAGATTGCACGGATTCGCATTCCTGTGCAGGATTCTGCTTTTTGCGGCAATGGTCAGGAAGGGGTGCTGTTTCATGAATAAAACAACCGGATTAATCAAAGCTCACGGAAACGACTGTTCATTTTATATAGAAAAATACAGATCCGCTTCTGGTAGAAAAATGGAAAAAGTCAGTGCCAATATGCAGGATTATCTTGTGGCGATTGTTGCATTGACGAGCTTGCATGGACATGCGCATACACGGGATATTGCACGTATGCTGCATGTAAAAATGCCTTCTGTTACTTATGCGTTAAAAACGCTGAGCAGAAAGAAATTTTTACTCTACAGTCCCAGTGCTCCTGTCATTTTGACTGAGTCTGGAAAAAAACTTGGCATGCATCTTTATCAATGTCGTATGATCATCAAGGATTTCTTCGAAAAAGTCCTATATCTGCCTCCCGTGCGTGCAATGGAATTCGCCTGCATGCTGGAACACAGAATGGACAAACGGTCGTTGGAGGCATTTCATTTCCTCACAGCAGCCATTGAAGAGCGTCCGGATTGCCGGACTTTGAAAAAAGATTTGAAAGATTGTCTTTTTTTGGAAAGGAAGTTAGTTGAAACTAATAAAACCAAAGACTGTAAAATTCAGGAGTCTGTGCAGGAAGAATCCTTCAATCGGTCAGTTTCCATAGATGGATAAAGTTACTTTAGTACTGGATCTGCATCTTTTCGGACAGGATAGCTTTGATTTGAATGGTTTTTATCTGACAAGCGGGATTTGCAGCATGAAACAACAATAAGAAAAATGAATGAACTTGGAACCTAAAAGGAACGCATGGCTTTCAGAGAGAATTCTGAAAAATCCACGAAATATCGTAGATTCATACAACGAACCTGTACGGGAGACGGCGGATTTGTTCCTCCTGCCGCCGTTTCCCGGATTTTAACATTGAGGATGAATAGAGAGATGTCAGAAAAGAAAAAGTGTTCCTGTGGATGTGGAAGCATCCCAAAAAAAGAGCGTGAATATCGCATTCCCGCTGAAGGCGAATCGATAACACTGGCGGATTTGCCTGTAGGTGCCACTGCTACAATTATCAAAGTGATGCCTGGTATGCGAGGCCGAAAGAAATTTGCAGATGTGGGGATTGTGGCGGGTACAGAACTATTGATGGAAGCTCATGCTCCTTTTGGCGGTTTGCTCCGCGTAAAGGTGATGGAGACCAGTATGGCACTTCATCGCGACGATGCAATGAATATTATGATGAAAAAAGAAGAAGGCAAATGATGAAATGAAGCAGAAGTTTAAAGTCGCTCTGGCGGGGAATCCGAATTGTGGGAAAACCTGTATTTTCAATGCCTTGACAGGCGCACGGCAGCATGTGGGAAATTACCCGGGTGTAACTGTGGAAAGCAAGACAGGGTCCTTTCTGCTCAACGGCATGGAAATTGAGTTGATCGACCTTCCGGGAGTTTATTCTCTTTCATCCTCTTCGCCTGAAGAGGACGTGGCGTTTCAGGAACTGACCCGCCCTGGAATTGATCTGATTTTGAACGTGGTTGATTCGACAATTCCCCAGAGGAGCCTTTACTTGACGACTCAGCTTGCAGAATTGCATATTCCCATGCTCCTTGCCTTCAATATGAGTGATGACGCCTAGAAGAAGGGGTTGAAGTTTAATATCCCCAAACTGGAGACATATTTCGGTTCGCCTATTGTTCAAACTGTGGGATGCCGTGCTTCCGGTGTTCAGAATCTGCTTCGGAAACTGGCGGAAACTTTGACCAGACTGGATGAACATGGATCTCCCATGCTTTCCTATGGAAAGGATATTGATGATGCCATTGCCGAGGTGGTCCGGAGTATTGACTGTCTGAATGTGGAAAAATACAAGCATATTCCGGCCAGATTTTTTGCCATAAAGCTGCTGGAGCATGATACTGCAGTTATGCGCCTAAGTGAATTCAAGCCTGCTATGGATGAGGCGGAGAAACAGATCCGCCATTTATGGGACAAACATGCGATTGAAGCAGATACATTTATGGCAGATAAACGTTATGCCATGCTTGCAGGCGCATGCCGGGATGCCATTACCACGACGGCGGAAAGGCGTCGTGAGATTTCCGATAAAATAGACACCGTTCTTACAGACCGTTTTCTGGGGTTGCCGCTGTTTCTTGTAATTATTTATATTACATTCTGGTTCACTTTTACTTGTGCAGATCCTTTTATGGGATATATTGAGAACGCTTTCGCGTGGCTGTCTGAGCTTGTCAAGGGAATCTGGCCTGAGACGATTTTCCCGTTTTTGCGTTCGCTGGTGACTGATGGTATTATCAGTGGAGTCGGTGGGGTTCTGGTATTCCTACCGAATATTTTGTTCCTGTTTTTTGCCATTGCCATCCTGGAGGATTCCGGGTATATGGCAAGAGCCGCATTCGTGATGGATGGCATTATGCGTCGATTTGGACTTCAGGGTAGATCCTTTGTACCGCTTGTTCTGGGATTCGGCTGTACAGTCCCTGCAATTATGGCTACAAGAACGATTGAATCGGAAAAGGACAGGGCAACAACGATTATGATTCTTCCTTTGATGAGTTGCAGTGCCCGTCTACCGATTTATGCATTGATTATTCCTGCCTTCTTCCCGGAAAAATATCAAGCCTTTACCATGTGGCTGATCTACATCATTGGCGTGGCGGTTGCTTTGATTGCCGCAAGAATTATGAAGAAGACCCTGTTCAAAGGAGATGGAGAAGTCTACCTGATGGAACTGCCTCCGTACCGCTTGCCGACTTTGAAAAGTCTGATGCTGCACATGTGGGATCGGGGAAGAATGTATGTACAGAAGGCTGGAACGATTATTCTGGTTGCCAGTATTATCCTGTATATCTGCAATACATTCCCGCAGAAAAAGGAGTTTTCCAGAAATTATGATGAGCTTGAAAGTCAGATTCTGGAAACGTAGATTCTTTCAGAGGCTGACATTCAGACGCTTGAAACCAGCGGACTTCTGGATGAGGGAACTCTTGAAAATCTTCGCGGACAGCGTGTCCTTTCCGGGGAGCAGCTTGAAGCCCTTGCTGAAGAAAATCTGACCGTGGAACAGCAGAAGATTGTCAGCCGCATGCAGCATCTGGATGAGCAGCTGGCATCCCTGAAAAATGAGCAAAGAGCTGAATCCCTGGAATATACCATTTCCGGCAGAGTCGGGAAGTTTTTAGCGCCTGTTTTTCAGCCTATAGGTTTTGACTGGAAAATGACCACTGCAGGAATCGGGGCGCTGGCGGCAAAGGAGGTTTTTGTTTCTCAGCTGGGTATCCTTTATGCGGAAGGTGAAGCGGATGAGGAATCAATACCGCTTCGTCAACAGCTGATCCGGCATTATACCCCACTTCAGGGATTCTGCATGATGCTGTTCTGTCTGCTTTCCATCCCGTGTTTTGCAACGCTTGCGATTATAAGGCGTGAACTGAACTCTTGGAAGATGATGTTTGCGGAAGCCATAGGACTTTTCCTTCTGGCTTATCTTACCACTATGATTGTGTATCAGCTTGGAAGTTTGTTCCACATAGGAACAAAACTGCTTGGATGAGGATTTCAGCCTGAACCCTGAAAAAAGAACAAAAGTAAATGCAACGGACTCTTTTCCGAATTTTACGGATGGAGTCCGTTTTTTTTGATGATGTCGGGCTCCTTGATGTTTTTTGAGATTTTTAGAATGGGGGGATGACTTATGTCCCTGGAATCCGAGTAAGAAAGGAAGATCTCAAGAGCATGCGCCTCAAAAGAGTTGATGCGGAGAAATCAAAATAGAGTAAGTCATGGGTTGCTTTTTTCAGATTCCTTGTAATGCTGCAGTTTGTGAATGGTGGTCGATTATACTGCAATGCCGGGAACACCGTGGCGTGGGTGTGATGGGGAATTCTGCAGTTCGTAAAGGCTGGTGGGGGGGACTGGAGGAATGGGAGAATGTCATCCATGATAGAATTTTTCTGATTGAAAAGGATGTGTGAATCGGGATAGGAAATTATAAAATCCGGGAATAAAATTTTTCTGAATATTTCAGAGAGTCTGCCGTTTTGGGGGATGGATTCTTTTATGGACAAAAACACCGTCTGAAAAGTTGCGATTCCGTATGGAGAATGTAGATTATAAAGGGCAAACAGGATTGGAAGGAAGTGCTTATGCTTTTGCTGATTGTTATGGGGGCGGGGGTGCTGGTCGGCAGCTGCTTTTTCCCAGAACAATGGAAAAAGGGCAATCATGTTCTGCAGACCGTTGCAACACTTGTCATCATTTTTGCCATGGGAGTGATGCTAGGCAGAAAAGAAAATTTTCTGAAAGATTTAAGCAGTCTTGGTCTTGCTAGTTTTATTTTTTTTGTTATTCCCACTGTTTTATCCATGCTCGTGGTTTATTCCCTTACAGAAAAATATATGAATAAAAGAAAAAAACAGACTTTGGAAAAGAAGCAGAAACAGAAGAAATAAAAGGAAAACAAAACAATGGTTCTTATGGCAATGATGGCACTCGTGCTTGGTATTTTTTACGGGTTGTCCGGAATGGAGTGGAGGTTGCCTGATTTCCTGGCGGCTCATTCCGGCTGGATACTGTATGTCCTGATGTTTTCCGTAGGAATCAGTGTGGGCATGCATCATGGCCTGTTGCAGAAGCTCCGGGAGCATCATATAAAAATTCTCATAATTCCTGCAGGAATTATCATTGCTTCTGCCATAGGAGGAGTTTTCTGCAGCTGGATTACAGGATATCCGCTGGGGCAGAGTATTGCTGCCGCAAGCGGGCTGGGATATTACAGTTTTACCGGGGTGGCAATGAATCAGATTGCGGGGCCGGAAATGGGAGGAATCGGGTTCCTGAGCAATCTCATGCGGGAGATTTTTTCCTTCATTGTAATTCCGTTCGCGGCATCCAGACTTAACGGATATGCCTGTATTGCTTCTGCCGGTGCAACCAGCGAGGATACAACCCTGCCGATGATGATCCGCTATACAGATGAAGAAACGGTTGTTCTTTCAGTGATCAATGGAATTCTGTGTTCTGCGGCTGTTCCTGTTCTGGTTCCAGTGTTTTGCGGATTATCCTGAACGTTGAACAGAAGAACTCAGTAAACTGGAGACATTACGCACCCGAAAGGAAGAAAATACGTTTGCAAAAGATAGAATTCGCAGAAAAGCAGATTCCAGAAGGGGTTGTAAAAATGGAAAAACTGAAAAGGACGTTCTGGAATTTCCATTCAGAAGAACATCCTTTTTGAAGGAATGAAATCTCCCTGTGAATCTTTGTCTTGTTTCAGCCTGTTTTCCTTTTTAATGCAGATCTTTTTGAAAAATGAGATTAAAAATCTTTTTTCCGGCTTCTGTGTGAACCATTTGTTCCCGGTAAAATGCGGCCTTGGTACGGTCGTAGTAGCCTTCCAGCAGATTCACAATCAAATCTGCTTCAAAGAGTGGTTCAAAGTGAAGTTCTTCTGCTTTGCGTATCTGATGGTGGGATCCAACCACAGAAACAATATAGCTCTTTTCTTCCGGAGAAAATGCTTTGACCGGCTGTAGAAGCTCTTCTGCAATTCGGGCTCCTTCCTTTTCCTGCATCGGAGGAAGGCTTTTTCCGGAAACTGCACGAGCTGCGGGACAGCCGATATCATGAAGAATTGCAGCAATTTTCAGCAGAAAAATTCGGTGAGGTTCAAGTCCTTCCAGTTCTGCAATTTTCTGGGTATAATCAACTACGCTTTGCGTGTGTGAAATCTGTGCAGGATCTTCTGCCGAATAGATTTCGATCATTTTCTGCCAGAGTATAAGTTCTGTTTGTTGGAAAGTCGCCAAGTCTGATAGATCGGAGTCCTGTTCGTGGATGGGAATGATTTCAAAGATATTCCTTGTCTCTGCATCCGGACAGGAAACTAGAATTCTTCCGTCTTTTGAGGGCGGAACGGATCCCCCGTAGCGCAGGATGTCCACATAGGGGAAAAGCGCATGAAATGCCATAGGACAAAGTTTTCCGCGGTCTGCATCAAAATCAAAAGTGTCTCCCACCTGATGTCCGCGATGACACGGAGTATTGCCGTTTCGCTCTACAAGGCGAATTAGAATTTTTACTTTTTTCATCGTTGCAAATCTCCTGGAGAAATTTGAAGTTTATTCAGAACCTATCTCGTGAGATATTGGATTTTTTACAGGTCCAGCCGCCAGCCCTGGAAAATGCTGCCTGCGGAATCATCCGGATTGATCATCCTTTTGCAGCCTGCGGCTGCTCTTCCTTTGGCAGAGAAGGAAGATTCTGCTGTGCCTGTAGCTCAGCCTGTTTCAGGGGGAAAAAAGATATATCAATCGTTGCATCCTGATGGATCTTCTGCTGAGTTCTTGTCATAGGTACCGATGGAAATGCCTATGAATCCATCTATTCTGCCAGTTCCCGCCAGAATAAAAAACGTATTTTTTTCAAAAGATCCTATTGATGTATACTGTCATAATTGCATGGCAGTAGAAAAATGCGTTTCCCATGACAGTTTTTTCAGCTGAATGAGGGATCCATTCTGTAGTCAGAATGAATCCCTTTATGAACTTTCTCTACGATAGAAATCAGGATCTTGCAAAAATAGCATAGTATCCCATCAGACCATGAGCATAATCTGAGAGGATCTTTTGCGCTTCTTTATGCTGCGGATTGCAGCGGCACAGAGCTTTCGCAAGATAAAGCTCCTTCAGCTGACTGTTCCGAACGGAAGTATCATTGTAGAGTGCACGGTTTGCAAGAAGAGTATCTTTGAAATCCCGGATGGCATAGCCGCTCATTCCGGGGGTGAAAAGAAGTTCTTCAAGTTTGGCCGCTGCTTTAGCATCCGGATTGCGGATGAATACAAGACAGATTGCCCGGAAATGTGAAAATTCATGATCCGGTTTCAGCTGCTGAAGCTTTCTGAGCAAAGCCGGGGAATCCGGTGCGATTCTACCCAGTGCGTGAATCTGGACATCCAGAGGACTTGAGCTCATTCCAAATTGACCCATTCCCCGGTAGTTCCAGCCTTCATCCCAGGGGGTCTGATCAATCTGGGCTTCCAGCAGGCTCTATCCGTCTTTTTCTCCGAGGAATGCCAGAAGGGCGGCAGTATCGGGATCCGGATTTTCTGCAAATTGTTTTTTCAGGGAAGGAATTGACTCCTGAGGATGAAGGAACACATTGGAAAGCATGCAATGCGGATCTTTTTCATCGGGACCGGGAATGGCATCGGTTTCCTGGAGAATTTCTTCTGGAAGACATTTTTCTTCAATCAGTTTTTTCTGCAGATCCCGGATAGAGATTTCGTGGAAAGTTTTATTTTCTTTTGCCGCAGCTGCAGCCGCGAGGCCTGCCGCATAGCCATGATTCTGAATATCTGGCTGCATTCGGATAAGCGGCATGCAGTCGCGATGTGCACTGATTCCAAGGCCGGTGGCAATGATTCCCTCCAAACCCCGGGGCAGCAGTGCGCGGAACGGAACTTTTGCAAAATGAGCATCTTCAGTTGTCGGTTTCAAAAGGAACATGGAATGGATCGTAAAACCGTGTGTATCAAAGTTGCTGGTGGCAATATTGATGGTATCGGAATAGCAGCGGTGTGCATAAAAATCCTGGGGCTGAAGTGTGATCTGCCCCACAATACGTCTGCGTTCCCGGGTATCGGCAATAGGAGAAGTATCAAAAGTACCGGCAAATTTCCCGCGGCTCATAACCATGGCGCGTGTAAAGTCAAGAACGTCGTGATCACAGATAAACTGATAATCGGAGTTGGTATAATCATTATTCGGTACAAGCGGAGCCACCGCTGCTCCTTGAATGGCAGGCTCTTCCGGGGAGGACATGTCTGTTTCGCCTCCAGCCATTGCGGTAAGATCTGCATTCCCGGATGCATCTACCACGGCTTTTGCCTGAATCAGGAAAAGGCCCTGGTTTCCGACTGCTGCAACACCGGTAACGCGGTTCCCATCCATGGCCACAGCCGCGGCAAGAGTCCCGAATCGAAGATCCGCATGGCCTTTGCGGCATTCCTGAAGCAGGAACTGCTGTTTCCATTCGATATTGTTGAGCGGAGAATCCGCCGGATATTTTGGAGAGGCGCCCATCTGGAAAATTTTGTCATCCATTTCACGGGTGAATCCAATGCGGTTCCCGTAATAATAACAGCAGATTCTTCCGAGCGTACAGATGCCACCAAGACCGTAAAGTGCTTCGATGCCAATGGTATGGACTCCTTCGCGTCCGGCGGCGATAACGGCCGGGGCACCGCCTGTGCCAAGTCCGCATACGAGGACATCTGTTTCTTCTGTGCGGGCAATGCTGTTGAGCTCAAACTCCAGAGAAGGGCAGTCTTCAAAACGGTGGAAGACATCTTTTCGAACAATGTCAGAACCACTCTTTCTGGAAACAACCTTTGACGACCCTTTCGCCTGGGGATCATCTGCAACACAGACAGGAGAAAGATGTTTTTTATCCCGAATCAGGTCCACAACTTTCTGTGTATCCGCTTTCTGGATGGGAAATACCGGCAGTCTTTCTGTGGGAACCCAGTCTTCTGCAAAGCCGTCGTCCAAGGCCATTTTGCATTGATCTCCGGCATAAGTCATGCCTGCTGTCCAGGAGATTTCGCGCATGGCGCATTCTGCTTCCGCCAGGGTTTTTGCACTGTTGTCGGGGAAATCCATTTCCATGGACAAATGCCACACAGGGAATTTCTGGGAATCAATGGTATATTCGAGCGGCAGTTTTTCTGCAGAAAGCCCCTGATGTTCTGCAGGCGCCTCTGTGGAGAGAACCCAGCGTTCGACTTTCTTTCTGCCCGGCTGGAATTTCTTCATGGGAATACCACAGACCATTCCTGCTGAAAAACGGATGGAAGCATCGATAATTACTTTCGCTTCAATGACTTGAAATCCGCTTCGGTTGGCTGTTACAAGACCGGCGATTTTCCCTTCTGAATCGAGGACAGCTCTGGCCGGAAATGTCTGGTAATAAAAGGGAATATGATGAGAAAGGGCTTTCTGTTCCAGGGCGGATTTCACTTCCAGAGGTGTTGGGAGTTCCTGGGGGATCAAATTCTTGCAATCTGGAGATTTCGGACTTTGCAAATCAAAAAATGCACACAGATCCTCTCCCATATAGGAAAAACCGGAAATCAGACAGCACTTAAATCCCATTTCCTGGAGTTCAGCGGCTTTTTGCACGGCAGCCACAGATGTTCCGGCAAAGACCACATCCACATGTTCAATAACGGGTATTTTTATTTTCATGAGCGAAATCCTTTCTCAATGATTTCCTGAAAGTGGAAACAATGACTGTTCCCATTGGTTTTTACAGGTAAAAACGCTTTCTTTTTCTCTATTTTCTATTTTTGAAAAAAACTGGAAGAAATGTTTTCCTTGAAACAGGCAGGGAGAAATCCAGAGAGTAGGGAAAATGTCCCGCAATGCTTTTCCCATGGAGATTCACCATCGCTGCCTGATGGAGGGAAACGCTTTGTGCATTAATATACTGGAAGGGACAAGATTTTACAACTGAAATACCTGAAAAGAATCCAGATATTTAACTTGTAACGGCAGATTGTTTTTTACTTTTTTCTCCGTGATTCTCAAGGCATGATAAAAAAAGGAATCAGAAAACTGCCACGAAGAGGCCTGATCAGGATTTACAGCATGGAAAAACTGAGATCCTGTATTATTGTAAGATTTTAAGCAAAAACGGTGAATGACTGCCTGCTTATATCCGGATTTGAGCAAGTACGATTCTGCCATTCAAGAATTCAGCCTGTATCGACAGCCTGACAGATAAACAGAATAAAGGATTATAAGGATGAAAATAGATTCTACAGCATTTCCTGTTCTCGGGACCAATGCCTATGACTGCTGGAGTTCATTTATTACTGAGGAAATCGCTTTGCGGGACATTGAAATTTTTGCAGAAAAACTGAAACCGGCCGGTTATGAATATTATTGTTTTGATGCGGGCTGGTATTTTTACCGACTTCATTATACGGACAATCCAGATCCTGCGGGCAAGGGCTATCAGGAGGGCGAAATGGATGAATTCGGACGCTGGAATGCAGCCCCTTCCAAGTTTCCTCACGGACTGAAGGCTATTTCCGATGCCTGTCATGCAAAAGGTATGAAGTTTGGAGTTCACCTGAGCCGGGGCATTCCGTGGCAGGCAGTGGACCGGAACACACGAATCAAAGGAACAGATTTGCATGCCGCGGATATTTGCGATAGAAACAATATCTGTCCCTGGGGCATCCAGAATTACGGTGTTGATATGACAAAACCCGGTGCCCAGGAGTATTATGACAGTGTGCTGGAATATCTGGATGAAAACGGTGTGGACTTTGTCAAAGTGGATGACATTGCTGAACAGCCTGCTGAAATTCTTGGAATAGTAAAAGCCATTGAAAAAGTCCGGAGACCGATTTTCCTGAGTCTTTCTCCGGGGGATAATGTTTTCCGCCGCAATATAGATTTTTATCGTGAAAATGCCAATATGGTGCGCATTTCAAAGGATATATGGGACCGTCTTTCTGATCTGGATGCCACCTTTGAACGCTGGGAACTTTGGGAAGATGCCGGCAGTTCAGAAAAGTGCTGGCTCGATCTGGATATGGTGCCTTTCGGGGAACTTCAAAGCTACATCCCGGAAGGTTTTCCGAAAGATCATGTCCCGCATGATCTCAATGAGAAGCGTCAGTCCCGTCTCAGTCTGGAGGCCAAACGAACTGTCATGACGCAGCGGGCTATGGCTGCATCGCCCATTCTTTACGGAGGGAACCTGGCGCATACTTCTGAAGAAGAATTTGCTCTTCTGACAAATGAACAGGCTCTTGCCTGCAATCGGAACGGCATCACGGGAAAACGCATTTATGGAGAACGGTTCATAGATATCCGGAAAACCCCGTCCAGAATGGGGGATGAACATGGATGGCTTGGCATATTCAACCGGAAAGGCAAAGATTACAGTTTTTCCATTCCTCTTCAGGCATTGCAGCTTCCGAAAGGTGTCAGAGCCGCAGATCTGAAAGACATATGGACTGGCCGGAAGCTGGATATTCGTGGAGATAAAGTCTTTTGGGATATGAAGATTGCGGAGTGCTGTTTTCTTGCGTATTAAAAAACGCTAATTCTTTGTATTTTCGAACAGACTGTGACGGAGAAAATGGATTCTTCCGGAGCAGTCTGTTTATTCTTCCAGTTGCATGGGATGAATAAGCTATTCCATATTATATTGTTTATACTGTTGCACGATTTATGTCGTGACTCTGCATAAATTTTTCTCCTGCGGATACACAAGTCTTTTTTTGTATGCCGGTCCCATACTGCTGTCGGGCAGGGGAGCGGAATATTATGTTTTGTATGGTTCAGAAATACTCCACAGGACATTCCGGAATCGAGGAAAGGAACATCCTTCCGTAGCGCTTTGAAACGATTCTCGGATCAAGTACAACAATAATACCCTGGTCCGTTTTGCTGCGGATGAGCCGTCCGATTCCCTGCCGGAATTTCAAAACTGCTTCCGGAATGGAATAATCTGTGAATGGTTCTCCTCCGTTGCTGCGGATCCGTTCACAGCGTGCTTCAATCAGGGGATGGTTCGGCACGGAAAAAGGAAGTTTTGCAATAATCACGTTACTGAGCGCATCTCCGGGAACATCCACCCCGGTCCAGAAACTGGTTGCGCCGAAAATGACAGATGCCTCCTTCTTTTTGAACTGATCGAGCATAACGGATCTGGACATGGACTCTCCATGTACCAGCAGGTTATATCCTTGTCTGAAGAAATGCTGTTCCAGTCTTTGTGCGCAGCTGTTCAGCATTCCATAGCTGGTGAAAAGGACAAAGGCTCTGCCATGGGTCATATCCACAAAATGCCGGATTTGTTCAGCGGCCGCAGCGGTATAGGATTCTTCAGAGGGTTCCGGCATGGAACGGGCTAAATATAATTTGACCTGTTTCTGATAATCATATGGCGAATCGAGAATCAGTCCTTCCCCCCGGCAGAATCCTGTACGGTGTGCAAAGTAGTCCAGGGATCCTCGGACAGCCAGCGTGGCACTGGTCAGAATAACTGGAATATCCGATTGAAACAGAATCGTGCGCAAAAGTGCCCCGACATTCAGCGGCGCCGATGCCAGTTCCACATGCCATGCCGTGCCTGATGCCGAACGAGTATAGGGATGGCCCTCAAACCAGTAGACATGATGCTCAAATGCCATCTTTATAAAGTGTCCGATATCTTCAGCATAGGCTCGGCAGTATTCCATGGCGGAGTTCAATTCCGTTTTAAAGGATTCATCAGACTGATTTCCCGCATATTCCTGAAGAACACGTTCGAGATCCGAAATCTGTGAAGTGATGTTGTCTCCATAGTAACCGCTTTTGCGGATGCGGACACAGTGATCCGGAGTTTTTATCAGATCATTTTCAAACTGTGAAAAAAAAGTAGATACACTGGTCCGGAGTCTGGAAATCTGTCCCCGGATGGCCATGGATTCCTCTCCCGGTTTCATGAGCAGCCCGCGGCCGCTGGATGGATTGAACAGCCGGTTCAGGAAAAACTGCACGGAAGAAGATGTGATATGAAGCCCGAGATGGCCTGCGGCATTGTCTTCAAGCGTATGCGCTTCATCAAAGACAACTGCACAGTAATCGGGCAGAGGGCATGTTTGCTGGTGTTCCAGTTCCCGGATCTTCAGGTCTGTAAAGAATAATGCATGGTTTGTTACAATCAGATCTGCTTTGTCCCATTGATGTCTGAGTTTCCAGTAGAAGCAGTTTCCATAATAGGGGCATTTCGCAGATTGACAGGAGGCCGTTTCACAGCAAATGCAGTTCCAGAGCGCAGGATCCACGCGGAAAGGAATGGACGATCGGCTTCCATCCTGAACTGTTCTGGACCAGTCTGCAATTCTGGAAAGTTCCTGCTGTTGTCCGGCAAAAGGCAGAATTTCATTCCTGCGTTCTCCGGATGCCAGGGAAAGACGCCGTTTACACAGATAATTGGAACGGCCTTTGGCAAGCACAAAGCTGAATGGAATTCCCAGCAGTTTTCTGAGCAGTGGAAGATCCTTTTCGACAAGTTGTTCCTGCAGATTGATGGTTTCTGTTGTGATGAGCACCGGTTTATGCATGGCCAGCGCATGATAGATGGCTGGAACCAGGTAGGCAAAACTTTTGCCGACTCCGGTTGGAGCTTCCACACAGAGATTCCGGTTGTTCTGAAGGGCTTCGGAGACAGCAAAGGCCATTTGTTCCTGCTGAATGCGCCGTTCATAAGGACGGCCTCCGTGGGCTTGAGCCTGTTTCAGCGGAGAATTTTCAGAAAAGAATTGATGCGTCCTTGCGACGGTGTCGGAATGAACTTCCTGAAATTTTTTTGAAGTTTCTGAACGCATTACCATAATTGTGAAAATTCGCAGTCTTTTAGAATGTGGAATAGAATGTGAAAAAGAATAAAAATTAGAATACAATACTGGAACTTTGGTATTTTTCAAATGTCCTTTGATTCTGCAAAGCAGACACAAAAAAGGAAAATGAACATATTCCGCCTCATTTTCAGTTTCGATTTTATCTTTAAACATTGACATTTTTGGAATCGCGTTTATATTCAGAGTGTCAGCTATAGCCTTTGTTATGATATCCGGCAATGAAATATGAACCGGATTTACTGTTTTATGTGAAACTGGTTCTGTCATCGAAAAGATAGTATAGGTGGTCCCCGTGAAAGAATCTTGGAATAAGTTGCGCGAAAAAATTACAACCCCCGCGTTGATCGCTGAAAAGGACGCTTATCTGATAAAATTTGCAGTTGCCCCGGAAGAGATACTTGCCACGCAGAAGCTGCGTTACCGGGTCTTTAACCAGGAACAGGGGAAAGGCCTTGAATCATCAGAAAATGACGGCATCGACCGGGATGAATTCGACGATATTTCTGTACATCTTGTGGTGATGCATAAGGATCTGGATAAGCCAATCGGCACCTACCGCATTATGCTTGGCCAGTTCAAGAAGGGCAATTCCAATGCCCTTTATTCTCAAAGAGAATACCAGCTGGATGATTTAAACCCATACCTTGATCAGACATTGGAAGTAGGGCGTTCCTGTGTGGATCCGGAATACCGAAACGGCACAGTTGTAGCTCTCTTGTGGGCCGGTATTTCAGAAATTATGGCTCGGTCTGGAATGCGCTATCTTACTGGATGTGTGTCTCTGGAGGATACACGCCCGGAAGCCGGCTGGGCATTATATGAATATTTCAAGCAGAATGATTTTATATCGAAAAAAATCCACGCATATCCTCATGAGCGGTTTATTTTAAAGCGTCCAAAACAGGAATTGATTGATGCGGTTCTGAATGACTGTTCGGAAGTCCGGCGTCTGATGCCGCCTCTGCTGAAGGGGTATATCCGCATGGGCGGGAAAATCTGCGGAGAACCTGTTTTCGACTATGAATTCGGAACGATTGACTATCTGATTATCCTTGATACAGCACGACTTCCGGAGCGTTACAACAGACATTTTAATGTGCGTGTTTCCTCTTCGGAGGGAGAGGCCTGAGCTATGATCAGACTGTAGAAAAGTCTTTACCGGTTGTTTCTGGTGTTTGCGTGGACTCTGTTTGAAATGGTGCGGACTTTGCCTCTTCGGTATCAGAAAGACCGAGAGCGTTCCATGCGGGATATTTCCGTGAAAATGCTGAAATGGTCTCGTGTGATGCTGAAAATCCTGAAGATTCGCGTCTGTGTTCATGGAGATCTCAACGCCTACAGAAAAAACGGAGGACTGATTGTATCCAATCACATGGGCTATATGGATATTATAGTTCATGCGTCGCTGGCAGGGATGCGTTTCTAGCCGAAGTCGGATATCCGGAAATGGCCGGTTATCGGCGAAATCGTAGAAATATCCAATCCCATCTGGGTGGACCGGAGATCCCGACAGAAATCCAGAGAGGCGCTTGAAGAATTCCGCCGCACGCTCAAGGCGCGTGTGCCGTTGATTGTGTATCCGGAAGGAACCAGCACAGACGGTTTTCATGGAATACTGCCTTTTAAAGGAACTGCATTTGAGACGGTTGTTGGAACATAGATTCCGGTGCAGCCAATTGTGACGATGTATACTGTACAGGAAGGCGACATGAATCCCGCATGGTTTGGAGATCAGGAGCTGATTCCTCATATGCTGAAGGTGTTTGGAAACAGACAAATTACTGCAAATGTATTTATTCTTCCGCTGGTCCGGGCGGAAAACATGGATCGCAAAGAGCTTGCGGAAAAAGTTCATAAAATGATGGAGGATGTTTATGCTGAAGAATTTCCAAAACTGGGAGAAAGATCATCCCATTTATGAAAATCCTGCCGGGCAGTTTTCCGCGCTTTGGACTTTTTTTACCGGAAAGAAGCTGCCTGCTCTTCTTCGTGGAGATCGAGAGCTGGGAGAGGATGAAATGCCCTCTTAGGCACGTCCTCTGACTCCATTGGTCGGTTTTGCTTTGGGATTGTGTTTGGTTGTACCGCTTTTTGTAATTGGCGTTTTCGGCTTGATTCCAAAAGTGATTGCCGCAGGCGTCCTGGCACCTGTTTTCCTGGAGTATCTTACGGACTGGAAAGGAATTCCATCTCTGGCAGCGTATATTGAGGCACGCAGGAATGGTGCCGGACAGGATGAGGCTCTTTCAGATCAGGTGCCGGAAGGGTTTATTCATCAGGATTCTGTTTCTCCGGTAATTCTGCTTTTCATTTATGTCTTTCGCGGGGCCATGTTTGCTGCACTCATCTATTGTGGGGCTGACTTCTGGTTGATTGCAGCTATGACAGGTGCGTACCTGATCCGTGCGGAGCTGACTTCTGTACGGGAAGGGGATACCGGCCTTGAGTACTTCCCTGTTGATGTGAAAAGTAAAAAGGCTGACTGGTATATTGGCGGAACAATTGTACTTATTTTTTCTTTGGGATCTCTGAGTCATTTCCTTGGGGGAATTGCCGCCCTTGGAGTTTGTTACGGATTGAGCTGGTATTTTTGTCAGCTCTGCATTTCCACGCGTCAGGGAATGACGAGGAAGGCTCTGGATGTTTTTGGGTGTGCTTCTGAATTGTAGCTGCTGTTCTGTGGACTGCTTTTTTATGCAGGGCACATGTCCTGAGATTTCAGGACATCTGATGTTGTTTAAAAGACAAGGCAAGATTTTTAGGAATCCCGGAAAAGAATTTTACAGCGGCATTGCAGAGAAATAATTCCTATGCGGGATGAAAATTCTATGATGTACAGCCGGACGAAAGATCTTATTGCGTTGTGCAGAAACATGGAGTGAACAGGAATCTTACTCCAGGATTTTTTGGACCGTTGTAGTACAGAAGCATGGCATGGAACAACGGGATTATTTAATACAGCCAATGAAAGTGAACTTCTGAATGGGGCTGTTTTTACGCCATCAATAGTAAAAAACGGAGACTGTTTATTTTGTCTCCGTTTTTTTATGGGCAGTTGGCAGTTTATCAGAAACAGGTTTTCGGATGCAGTTTGAAACCTTGAATTTTCCCTGTCCGTTTTGTCATTTCGAACTGTTTAAAAGTTTAAAGGATGATTCCTGCCTGTTCAAAAGTCATCATTTCCGCCAGAATTTTGACAGACGCTTCCACTAAATTGCAGGCAAGAGCCGCCCCTGTTCCTTCTCCCAGACGCATTCCCAGATCCAGCAGAGGTTTGATGCCGAGTGCAGCCATTGCCTGTCCGTGTCCGAGATCACCGGAAAGATGGCTGAAGAAACAGTAATCCAGAACAGCTGGGTTCATCCGGATGGCGGCAACCGCTGCAGCAGAAGATATATAGCCATCCACCAGGACGGGCACTTTTTGGGATGCCGCCTGAAGGATCATGCCTGTAATGGCTGCGATTTCAAGGCCGCCGACAGATTGCAAGGTTTCAAAAGGACCTTTTGCAATCAAATCCTGATTGACTTCAATGCCCTTTTTGACAACCTGAACTTTTTTTCGAATGACCTCTGATGAAACGCCTGTTCCGCAGCCGCAGACTTTTTCCGGGGTAAGCTGAAGATAGACACTGTACAGTGCTGCGGATGGTGTTGTATTGCCAATGCCCATTTCCCCTGTTCCGACGAGCGTGGATCCAGCATCAATTAATTTTTGAGTTTCCTCCATGCCTGCGAC
This sequence comes from uncultured bacterium, assembly GCA_949290385.1. Taxonomy (GTDB): domain Bacteria; phylum Verrucomicrobiota; class Lentisphaeria; order Victivallales; family UBA1829; genus CASERY01. The sequence continues at coordinate 18,693 of CASERY010000077.1, forward strand.
GATTGCATCGGCGCACTGTGTTTCTGTCATGGCCGGCCCTTTGGTGAAATTCCGGGTGCCGTTTGCAACTCTGCGATGAATGATGTTTTTGAACGGACATGGCTGAGCCATTCCCACATCCACTACATGATGAATCATACCTTCGTGCCGGGTGAGTACATTGATACCAGCTCCGCCCATGGACATGCATTTGACCATGAGAGTTGTTACATCCTGCGAGGTAATGCTGACGCCTTCTTCAGCAATGCCGTGATCTCCGGCAAAAGTCAACAGGGATGGTTTCTGAACCTTTGCATTGAGGTCTCCCCGGGCAGACACGTATTGAACAGCACATTCTTCAAGACGTCCGAGACTTCCAGGCGGTTTGATGAGAGAGTTCATTTTCTTCCAGGCGCTTTCCCGGACTTGCTGATCTGCGGGGACGATTTTCTGGAGGACCTGTGTAATTCTCGGGTCAGAAGTCATATCATTTCCTTTCTTGAAAGGCAGACAATATCTGTCTGCAATGTGTTTTTCTGTTATTGCGGGCTGTTTGTGCCAGGGGAAGGGCGAATATTCAGACTCCGGAAAGAGACCAGTTATTTTACCTTCAGCGGCTGCCCGCAGACAACCAGAATCAGAGCATCTGCGGCATCGGCAACTTTCCGGTTCACGAACCCAGCGGCATCCCGGTATCGGCGCGCAAGCTGATTGGCTGGAACAATGCCGCATCCAACTTCATTGGTTACGAAAACAACTGGAACTTTAGTTGTTTGAACAGTCTGAACAAGTTCTTCTGTTTTTGATTCCAGGTCGTTTTCGCATTCCAGAAAAATATTGGATGTCCAAAGCGTCAGACAGTCCACCAGAATAAAATCTGCACCATCTGTTTCTGCTTTTCGGATTGCCTCTGAGACACCTGTTCTGGTTTCAAGAACCTGCCAGCGGTCTCCACGTTCTTTCCTGTGCTTGCTGATTCGCTGAGCCATTTCTGGATCTGAGGCCCAGCCTGTAGCAATGAAGCAGGGTTTCTGTGCATTTTTCGCAAGAGACAGAGCATAAGAACTTTTTCCACTTCGAGTGCCTCCTGTTACAAGTGTAACGCGGGGAATAGACTCAGAACAATCCATTTTTCACCTTTCTGATGGTTGACTCCGCATCCTTGAAGGTGTATTTTCCTCTGACAGAAGCGGAGATGTTAATATGACCTAGAAAAATGAAAAATTCAAGGCTTTTGAAAAACTTTCCTTTGAAGATGCCATGGCTCGGCTGGAACAGCTGGTCGCTTCCATGGAAAACGGAAGTATGAAGCTGGAATCCATGATTGAAAAGTTTGAAGAGGCAAAGGCTCTCTCAGCAATTTGCCAAAAGAGACTTTGTGAGTTAAAACAGAAGGTGGAAGTCCTGACGAAAGACTCTGCCGAAGGACAGGAATGGCGACAGATGGATACTTCTGGGATTGTGGAATCTCAAAATGATTTCCTCGGGCAGAATCCTGAAGAGAATTCAACGGATGCGCTTGACAAAAAGTATTCCTGAGAATTTTTATTTCAGTATCTGGATTTTTTCCTGTGGAAAGAATGAACCCGTTTTCCAAAATCCATTGACTCCTCCTTTGGGGTTTGAGAGGTCGAAAAGGAAGAATGGCTTTGGGAATTTTTTCGGTTGGTGGGGAGAATCCCGTGAGGGAAAAAATCTATGCGGAAGTGTTCTGGAGACGACTATAATGTTTTTCGGAACATCAAGACCAGTCAAGTTTTTGCCAAGCCTTTGAAAAGTCTCTGAGAAGTCTGCTGAAAAAACAGAAAAGAAAATTGTTTCAAACGCATTTTATGCTACATTAGCATGGGTGAAAAAACAGGAAAGATTTGAAAAAACGTATGATTGATGCTGCAGACTTGTATCCGGTAGCTTTGACTCCATGGCGTAATCGGGCGGCAAAGCAGCATAGAAGCATAGAAGATGGGCAGAGGCGGATGATGATACGGAGAGAATGTACTGTTTGTTTGGGATTTCATCCTGGAGGTCTGTTTGGGTCGAAACAGATTGGAAATGAAAATATTAAAATGGGTATATTTTAAATTTCTTATTGAGATCCGAGGTGTGTTCTAATGAAATTTTCTTTTCAACCAGATGATGCCGTTTGTTCTGTTCGTATTGATGTTGATGTGAATGAAGAAAATGGCAAGATTGAGAAAGTACATTTTATCGGAGGCTGTCCTGGAAGCTTGAAAGCGGTTTCCAAACTTGTCGAAGGAATGTCTGTTGAAAAGGCTGCCGGAATTCTGCGAGGGATTACATGCGGGAATAAAGGTACATCGTGTCCTGACCAGCTGGCGTGTGCACTGGAAAAATATCTTTCTGAAGGTCGAGCTGAAAAGCAGACAGGAGAAGAGGACGATGTTTCCTGGAGACGGACAGAGGACTGACGGATAATAAATTACTCGTTCCCCCATATTTTGCCGGAAGAAATTTTTCCCCTTGCTGGAGGCTGATAGCCCAGACAGAAGAGGATTTTACAAGATTTGAAAATTGAAAAAGAGAATATCCTGAATCAGAAGAAAAAAGTTCCTGATTCAAGAATGAAAAAGAGTTTGCTGTAAGCGTGAAAATGGAATAGATTGCCGGATCTCAAAGAAATCCTGAACCATTTCGTCTATGCAGATGGATGGAAATTTCTTTCATGAAACGGCTCAGACTGGAAAAAGAGGTAAATCATGTGCGATTTCAGTGAACTGAGCCGCCTGATTCAGAACAGTCAGGGAAGGCTGCTGCGATATGCTGAACATCTGCTGCATAATGCGGCATCTGCACAGGATGCTGTTCAGAATGCGTATGTGCGGTATATCCTTTTTGTCCGGAAATCCGGAGGTGTTTTTCGTGCAGGCAATCTGGAGGCATGGCTTTTCAGGACGGTTCGCAATCTGTGCCTGGACCAAATAAAAAGTGCGTCATTTCGCCTGGAAACAAGCTGGGATGAAAGTGATTTTGACGGGATTTCTTCCTGGAAAAACTCTGTCGGAGAAGATTTTTCAGAAAGTCCGGAACAGAAGCTGCGGAGAAAAGAGGATCTTCTGGAAATGCGCCGTCTGATCAAAACTCTATCGGGGCAGGAGCAGGAAGTGCTTGCCTTAAAATTTGAAGAGGAAAAATCTTACGCGGAAATTGCTGAAATTATGCATATTTCTTCAGGGTATGTCGGATATTTGCTCCATCAGGCTGTTATGAAGCTGAAGAGCGCAGGAAAGGCCAGGTACTCTGAAAATAATAAAAGCAGGAGTGGCACCAATGAACTGTGAACAGGTGAAAGAATTGCAGATTCGTTATCTGGCGGGTGAGCTGACTCCTGAGGAACGTCGGGAGTTTGTGGAACATGTAACATGTTGTTCTGCGTGCGAAAGAATGTTCAGCGAGACGGAAAATGTTTGGAATCTTGTAAAAGATGCCTGCACTGCTTCCCGGGCAGATAAGGTATTGTCTGAAACAGGACGAGAAGCGATTGATCGTGTTCTTCATGCACCGGATGCTCTTCATTCTGATGAGTCAGAACGTCTTTTTGAACAGAAACTTGAAGCTTTCCGGAAAAGAAAAATTATTTTTCAGATTGCAGCCGCCGTCATTATCTGTGCTGCTGCCGGACTCTGCTGGATTCCGCAACTTGTGGAAAAAGACGGGGTACCGGAGATTCAGATAGCAGAATCCTTTTCCGATACCACCAGGGCGGAAACGGAGTCCGACTCTGCTGATTTGAAAGATTTTACAGTCCAGGTTGCAAGGCTTTCCTAGGATAATGCAGAGACTGGGGACTGGAGGAATCGTCGAATTCCGGAATCAGAAGAGCGCCTGAATGCTGTCAGCCTGACAGCCATGAAAGAGGTTTCCGCGGAAAAGTCTCTGAACAGATTTAACATACCGTTATAGACGGCATCTTCAGATGCTGTTGTGAATGAAAATTCCGGGAAGGAGCATAAGAACGTCGTTGTGAATGTTAATTCTGGCATCTCCCGGCAAAAAATGTTGAGAAATCCTGTAGAAGAAGCCTCTATATCGAAAGCTGCAGCATCTGAAAGAACAGGCAGAACAGCCACCGAAAGTGCGATGATGCTGGCAGAAAGTCCTGACAGACAGGTACGTCGCAAACAGTTGACCTTCATTCCGCCTTTTATCTGGATGCGGGATGCCTGGCTGAAAGCCTGCGGTGCAGAGGCTTTTTCAGACTAGGAGGAAAATCCCGGAACATTTGAGCGTGATTCTGTTCCCGCCGAAATAAATTCGCTTGAGACCTCTTCGCAGAAATCCGTAAAAAATTCTATCCATCATGATTTGGAGGAGAAAACGGGCCGCTCTTCAGAGGAAATATCTGAAAATCCACAGGGAAACTCCGTGGGGCTCCGCAGGACAGATAAGACGGGTGCGGCAGATTCAGAAGATTTCTCAAAGTCGGATGTAAAAAAATTCCCTCCGGGAAAAGTTCCTGATGCGCCGTTGCAGCAGACCGCAAATCAGCACCGTCCGGAATTCCGCTATTTTCAGCAGATTGTCCGCCTGGATGAAGAGCTTGGAGGCGGATATGCCGTTTATGTGGAAGTAATACCGTTTTCTTCTATGCCGGAGAAACAGCCTCCTGTGATTTCAGTGAAGTTGAATTGGGGCGAAGCTTCATCAAAGAGTGGAGAGAAATCGGGAAAAGGAATGATCGTGTCCCATATTTATAAAGACATAAGTCTGGATGGCAAAGAGTCGAAGATTTGTACCGTTGAACTCGAAATTGATGGCCGGAAAACCTCATTTCCTGTCTCAGGTTTTCTTGCGGTGTCTTATGAAGAAGCTGAACCCGGAGTCCAGCTTTCTTTGATTCGTGAAATATGCAAAGATGAAAACCAGTTAAAAAACAACCCGGAATTTTAGCGCAGCCTGATGCAGAAGTTTCAAAAACTGCTTCTTAAAAGCCGAGAGAATCGTCTGAATGTCTATGGTTCCGATTTGAAGCTGCTTGAGAAACTCCAGCAGTATGCCGGATACCGTACGGCGGAGAACAACAATATCGTTTCCCCTGAATCAGACAAGATGCGCGTTCCGAATAATGAGGTGAATCCATGAGCCTTTGCAGTACCAATGGAATTCTTTCGGATACGGTTCTGATTCTTGCAGCGGGAGGTTCTTCATCCCGTTTTAAACGGGGAAACAAACTCCTGCAGGATTTGAACGGGCTGCCTATTTTTCTTCATGCAGTGCGGACGGCAGCTCCGCTTTTGGGAAAACGGAATATCTTTATGGCTGTTCCCCGTTCAGAAGAGGATGTATTCCGCATGATTCAGAAACAATATCTGCCGGATGTGGAAGTTGTCTTTGTGCAGGGGGGGGCTTCCCGGACAGAATCAGTTTTACACGCGCTGGAAGCCGCTGTTGAACAGTCTGATGCTGAATATGCGGCAGTTCAGGATGCCGCAAGACCTTTTTTGACAGGCGGACTCCTGCGCCGTTGTGTCGAAGCATGCAGAGAATTCGGCGGAGCTGTAGCCTGTCATAAGATTTGTGATACAGTAAAAAGGGCTTCTCCCGAAGATGGCTGTGTGGAGGTGACTGTGGCCAGAGATCAACTGTGGGCGGCGGAGACTCCACAGGTTTTCCGTTTAAAAGAGCTGCGGGACGCATGTCGTGCAGCTCTGGCTTCCGGAGAAACTTTTACCGATGATGCACAGGTGATGGAATGTTTTTCATCTGCTCGGATTCGGATTGTGGAAAATCGCGACTCGAATGAAAAAATTACTTTTTATGAGGATCTCCTTCGTGCAAGGGAGATGTAAGTTTTTCCTGAGAGGTCTTTCCGGGGAGAATTGGACGGAGAAGAAGGGGGATGATGCTTCATACACTTCTGCATGAAGGGTAGTAGCGGCTGCATTTCAATACTCAGCATAGTTTTTGGACTGGTATGGATTGCATCATGTATAGATTGAAAGGAAAGATAAAAAGATACGGCTTAAGTTAAGTTTTCTTATTCAAATCTTTTAAGGAGAGCTGTCTTTGAAAAACCTTGCATTTTGCAGGAACCGTGCTATTTTAAAGACTCATTCCTGTGAGAAAAAATAAACAAGGAAACAATCATGCATAAGGTGACGGAAAACCCTTTAAAAAACCGTGCAGAAGGCGACATGTCTTTGGTCGTGATGTCCTGTCTGCTTGTAACCATGTACCTGACAGCCAATATTATGGCTGTAAAACTTATTTCCATTGGGGATATCAGCCTGTTTGATGCAGGGACTATCACATTCCCGGTTACTTATGTGCTTGGAGATGCCTTGACAGAAATATGGGGGTTCAAGACCGCACGTAAAGTGATCCTGCTTTCCTTTGTGTGCAATATCTTGCTGGTGGTTTTTACTGCGATTGGTGTAGTTCTGCCGTATCCGCAGGAAGTCGAAGTGAACGCGTCTGCGTATAAGACGGTTTTTACCTATGTACCTCGAATTGTAGCTGCATCTCTGATTGCGTTCCTGTAGGGAGAGCTGTCCAACTCCTATATGATGCACAAAATCAAGCAGTGGACTCATGGACGTTATTTGTGGCTGCGGGCAATAGGCAGTTCTGTGGTAGGTTATCTTCTGGATTCCATTATTTTTGTGTTGATTGCATTTTCAGGTCTGGTCTCAGGAAAGGATCTGCTTGTAATGATTTTTGCCCAGTATGGAGCCAAGATGTTTTTGGATTTTCTCCCCGGAACTTTCTTTATTTACCTGGTAGTGGCATTGCTTCGGAAGCTGCATAGTAAAAAGGATGCTCTGGAGAAAAGCTCTGTACTGTAGAAATCATAAAAAGTACCCTTATGTTTTCTGCTGGCAGATAGGTGATTTCCTGAAATGGACAGGGGATATTAACGGGATTTAAAATCAGGAATGGCATGGAGGTTTTGCTATGAGCGGCGGTCTGGTCCGTTATGCCCAGGTTCGGCAGAAAATGAAACGCGAGTTTGTGCTTCTGCAGGGGACAGGGTGTTTCTGGAAGCATTGTATATTCTGTGATTACTATCTGGATCAGAGCGCCGAACCCTTTTCGGTGAATTGTGAAGTTCTGAAAAAAGTTACAGGCCGATACGGTGTACTGGATGTGATTAATTCCGGATCTGCAATGGAACTGGATATGCGTACTTTAGAAGAAATCCGAAAAGTCTGCCTTGCCAAGAAGATCCACACCTTGTGGTTTGAGGCGCATTATGCTTACCGGAATCAACTGAAGATTTTTGCCGATTTTTTTGCTCCTGTTCACGTGAAATTCCGTTGCGGTATTGAGAGTTTCAATCCTGTTCTGAGAAATGCCTGGAAGAAAGGTGTTCCGGCCGATGTAACGGCGGAAGAGACTGCCAAATATTTTCAGGGCGTTTGTCTGCTGGTTGGATTGAAGGGGCAGGACCGTGAAAGCATTCTTCAAGATATCAGTCTTGCAAATCAATGGTTTGAATATTTCAGTGTCAATGTCTTCTGTCGGAATTCCACAGCGGCTGAACCCGATCCTGCGCTGATTGAGTGGTTTTCAAAAGAAGTTTTTCCAGACCTTGTCTTGAATCCGAAGGCCGATGTCCTTCTGGAAAATACCGATTTAGGGGTTGGATAAACGACTCCGAACAGCAATAGACCGCAGTCGGCCTTCTCCCGGGAAGACGGTCTGCGGTTCGATTGTTTCCTGATTTTTCTCGAAATATGAAACTCTGACGTCTGACAAAGTCTTGAAACAGCTTCTCCGGAAAACATTCGGCCTGATCTGTTTGCAGGGACAAAAGACAAGGAATAAAACAGGTTTTTCAGATCGTTTTATTCCTGGGAGTAAGCTCATAATTGCAAAGAAGTTCCGTAGGCGCATAGGACATTTTTGCGTGGCGAAGCCCGGCATCTCCCAGATCCTGTTCACGGTTCAGAAACTGTACCCGTGGATACAGATACTTTGCCAGTTCATGATTGATAAATTGAGCGGCACCCTTGCAGCCGGGAAGTGCTTTTTCAAAGGGTTCTGTCCAGATGGTCTCCTGAATCCGGTTTACCAGAGCATAGGCGATGAGCCTTCCTTGAAAATAAGCCCCAACACCTTCCATATGAAGATCATCGTAGTGGTCTGCAAGATGGGCGGTGGCTTTCGCCTCAAATACAATGGTTTCTGAATCCGGATCATCCTGCATGGACCTCCATAGGCGGGAAAGTTCAATGCAGTCCTGAATATTTGCGGACGTAATGGGGCGTACTTCGCAATCAGGCTGGGCATGACAAAACTGCGCAATCAGATTGCGTTTCTTGGACAGTTTTTTCCCTTTCAGTTCAGCCAGTTCCTGCACAGAATAGATGTATTCTGCAAACGATGGATCCAGCTGTTTGATTTCAAAGAATTTTTCCAGTTCCGGGTGTTCATCAATATATTCTTTTCTCACCTGGGTGAAGATTCCGGAAGAGCCTGTGGAGCGCATGGCTTCGGAAACGGCATGGAGTTCTTCTGCAGAAGGATCGTCTTTGCGTTCCGCATCGGAAGTAAACATGAGACGGTCTTCTCTGCCTCCGTAAAGATAAACCCGGTTGTTCCAGATCTGCCATTGATTCTGATAAACAGGACTCCAGACATACAGATTGGAAAAGCTGAATTCACAGCTGCGCTCACGGGAATGGATCAGCATTGGCTCAAATAGATCGCGCTCTTGGAGATTGACCTGCCGGAAATCAGCAGGAGAGAACGGTTTTTCAGGTATCATAGGGACAGCCCTGAAGGTCTTTCTGGTTTAATTTTACTGTTTGAAACGCATCGGGGTATACTGTGCCATGACTTCCCCGGAACTTTTTGCATAAAACGCTTCTGTTCCGGGAGCTCCTATGCACACAATCCAGTCAATGCCTTTTTCAAGCAGATGTTTTTTCAGTCTCTTAAGGATTTCCATGGCAATTCCACGCCGGCGGAAGGATTCATCCACCACCAGGTCCAGCAGGTAGGCATCACTGACGCCGTCTGAAAGAGCCCGCATAAGCCCTATCAGACGCCCATGACAGAAGGCTGCACTCACTGCAAAAGAGTTTTCCAGCATGGGTTGAATAAAACCCGTGTCAGAATCAGGCTGAATCCAGCCGGCCTCCACGTAGAGCTGTCTGACCTCTGGAACAGGCAGATCCTTTGTGATGCGGTATTCAATGGCGGAAGAATCTGCGCACAACGATTGTGCATCAGCGTTCTGATTCATAGCTTTTTGATCCTTTCGGATGGTTTAACGCACTGCTGTGGCGGGGAAGCGGAATTCACAGAATTTTAAGATCTCATGCCATCCACCACGGCATTGGCGAATCCGGAACATGAAAGTTCTGTAGCGCCGTCCATGAGCCGTGCAAAATCGTAGGTTACTTTCTTGGCGGAGATGGCGTTCTCAATGCCTCGGATGACTAAATCAGCCGCTTCGGTCCAGCCCAGATGACGGAGCATCATTTCTCCGGAAAGGGCGAGTGAAGACGGATTGACTTTGTCCATGCCCGCATATTTAGGAGCTGTTCCGTGGGTAGCTTCAAAGATTGCCATGCCGGTTGCATAATTGATATTGGCTCCGGGAGCAATGCCGATACCGCCCACACATGCGGCCAGAGCATCTGAAACGTAATCTCCGTTCAGATTCATGGTGGCGATGACATCATATTCACCGGGCCGTGTCAGAATCTGCTGGAGGAAAGCATCACAAATACAGTCTTTGATGAGGATTTTGTCTTCGGGGACAACTCCGGAACACTCTTCCCAGGAAACGGTTTTATCAGGGAATTCTCTTTTGGCCAGCTGATATCCCCAGTCCTTGAATCCGCCTTCGGTGAATTTCATGATATTGCCTTTGTGTACCAGCGTTACGCTTTTGCGGTGGTTGGCTATGGCATATTGAATTGCCGCCCGGATTAAACGCTCAGAACCTTCGCGGGAGACCGGCTTAATGCCGATGGAACTGGTTTCCGGGAAACGAATTTTATTGACGCCCATTTCGTTCTGGAGAAAATCAATGACCTTTTTGGCTTCAGGAGTGCCCTGCATCCATTCGATACCCGCGTAAATGTCCTCTGTATTTTCGCGGAAGACCACCATATCGGTTTTCTCAGGGTGCTTGACCGGAGACGGAACACCGGCAAAATGACGAACTGGACGCAGACAGACATAAAGATCCAGTTTCTGACGCAGAGTTACATTCAGAGACCTGAATCCTTTTCCAACCGGTGTTGTCAGCGGACCTTTAATCGATACACGATACTCGGAAATGGCATCCAGCGTTTCTTCAGGAAGCCAGGTCCCGGGACCATAAACAGCGTTTGCTTTTTCCCCTGCATAAACTTCCATCCAGCTGATTTTCCGTTTGCCGCCATAGGCTTTTTCAATGGCGGAGTTCCAGATGTGCATGCTGGCTTTGGTAATGTCCGGACCGATTCCGTCGCCTTCGATAAAGGTGATGACCGGCTGATCTGGAACTTGCAGAGTGCCGTCGGCGGAAACGAGGATTTTATCTCCTGCGGGAACTTTGATTTTATTGTAAGGCATGATGAATTTAACTCCTGAAATCTGGACTGTTCAGCTTGATAAAAAAACTTTGGAGTTACTATACACGTGTTTCAGCGTTTTTCCAGCCGGTCCTGGAAAGGAAGGAAATCTTTCAGGAATGGTTCTTTTTGCAGAAAAATATGCAGCAGAAGACTCAGAAAATCTTGTATTTTCACAGAGATAAGGATATATTATACGCACTTTGAAAAGTTCTTCAGGGCGAGGTCAGGCGGAAACTGCTGATTCCCGACCGGCGGTGAAAGTCCGCGAGCCGATTCAGATGTTTTTTTGCAGTCTGGACGGCCGACATGGTGAAATTCCATGACCGACAGTGCAGTCTGGATGAGAGAGGAACTTGAACATCGGTGCGTTTGTTTTGATGCCGTTCTTCTGGTTTCAATGCGTTCTGCCGTGCATTATGGACATGCCCTGACGAGTTTTTTACGGAAAGGAAACAGAGACCGTTTTAGAGAAAAACCGACAGAGCAGTGTTTCCCATTCAGTCCTGTCCAGTTTGCGCGACAGGATCGGGACAGATGCTTCTGCGTTGAAAGTTTGGAGGCAATACCACAATGTAGGAAGTCAAATTTGATTCAGTTGAGAGCGTCATTGAGGACGTGCGTGAAGGAAAGCTTGTTATCGTAACAGATGATGAAAACCGGGAGAATGAAGGGGATCTTCTCTGTGCAGCGGACCGGGTCACTCCTGAGATTATCAATTTTATGATTACCCATGCCAGAGGCCTTGTATGTGCACCCATTACAGAAGAACGTGCCAGAGAGCTTCATATTCTGCGTCCTCCTTCCACCGACCATTTTAAAACAGCTTTTACAGAAAGCGTGGATGCTCTTTCCGGAACGACCGGAATCAGTGTTTATGACCGTTGCAATACCATTCGGGCTCTGAATGATCCGAAGAGTCAGTTTACAGACTTCGGATCGCCGGGACATGTTTTCCCGATTGCAGCCCGTCCCGGAGGTGTTCTGCAGCGTACAGGCCATACCGAAGCGGCAGTGGATCTTGCCCGTATGGCCGGTTTTACCCCGGCAGGCGTTATTTGCGAGATTACCAAGGACGATGGAAACATGGCGCGTCTTCCGGATCTGATGGAATTCAAGGAACGCTACGGAATCAAACTGTGTTCCATTGCGGATATTATCACATACCGCAGAACCAAGGAAAAACTTATCGAAAAGGTGCAGGAAGTGGATTTGCCCACATGTCATGGACATTTTCGCCTGCATTTGTATCGTTCCAAGCTGGATGGTTCCGAGCACCTGGCATTGACCATGGGCAATGTGCGGGATGGCAATTCCGTTCTGGTGCGTGTGCACAGCGAATGTCTTACCGGCGATGTTTTCGGTTCCTGCCGCTGTGACTGCGGCGATCAGCTGCATCGGGCCATGGATATGATTGCTTCTGAGGGGCGGGGCGTGCTCGTCTATATGCGGCAGGAAGGCCGCGGAATCGGGCTGGGCAATAAAATCCGCGCCTATGCACTGCAGGAGCAGGGATACGATACCGTGGAAGCCAATGTGAAACTCGGATTCCCGGCAGATTTGCGCGAATACGGCCTGGGTGCTCAGATTCTTGTGGATCTGGGGGTTGGCAGAATCCGTCTTATGACGAACAACCCGCAGAAAGTCGTGGGACTGGGGGGATACGGGATCACTATTGAGGAACGGGTCCCCATTGTGATTCCTCCACAGAAATACGATGAAAAATATTTGAAGACAAAAGAAACTAAAATGGGCCATATTTTTGCGCCGTCTAAATGAGAAGGATACAGGAAATGGATAAAACGGTTGTCAATGTGTATGAAGGAAAATTGTCTGCGGAGGGACTGAAATTTGCAATTGTCTGCTCCCGGTTCAATGAATTTTTTGTCAGCAAACTTCTGAGCGGAGCAATTGATACCATTGTCCGGCACGGCGGACGACCTGAGGATATTTCCGTGGCATGGGTTCCGGGATCCTTTGAACTGCCTTTTGCATGCCGGAAGATGATTCAGAAAGGCTCCTTTGATGCAGTGATTGCAATTGGGGTGGTGATTCAGGGTGCTACAACTCATGCAGCCCAGATCAACGGTCAGGTTTCTAAATCCATTGCACAGGTCGGCCTCGAGACGGGTGTCCCGACTATTTACGGCCTGGTGACCACTGAAAATATTGAACAGGCCATAGAGCGCAGCGGTACAAAAGCCGGAAACCGCGGAGCCGATGCAGCCCTTTAGGCGATTGAAATGGCAAATTTGAACAAACTGATTTCAGCGGAATAAAAAAATGAATGAACCTTTAAAACCTGTGCGCAGTTCGTCCGCTCCGGGAACTCATAAGAAGACGCTGCATTTCAAGAGAATGGGACGCGAACTGGCGATGCAGTATCTCTTTCAGTGCGATCTGATGGGAGAGGACCAGACTCCTGAAACAATGGAAAATTTCTGGGAACAGGCGGAGGAGTCAGGAGAATTTCCGGACAACCGTATTTTCAGAAAGGCCCGTGCCTACGCAGAAAAGCTCATTGCCGGCGTAGAGGAAAATGATGCTGAAATTACAGAAACATTGGAACACTTTTCCCGGAAATGGGATGTGGACAGAATGTCTGCTGTAGACCGCAATATCATGCGGGTTGCGATTTTTGAATTGAAACATTGTCCCGATATTCCAGCCCTTGTAAGTATTGATGAGGCAATTGAAATCGGCAAGGATTTCAGTTCAGAAAAATCGGGCGTTTTCATCAACGGTATTTTGAATGGAGTTAAAGACAGTCTTCCCCCGGGGAGCAAAAATACGCCGCCCCAGAAAAAGTAAATCATTCGTGTCCGGGAAAAGGGCCGGGCCTGCATGAGAAACATTAACAGAACGGATTATTCTTCATGGCATCTCTTTTTGCGAAATTCAAGTCGGGTCTTCAGAAGACGGCGACCGCACTGACGCGCGGAATTACAGGACTTTTTACAGAAGTCAAAGTCTGGGATGAAGAGGCTTTCAGAAATCTGGAAAAAACGTTGATTGAAGCGGATCTGGGACCGGCTGCAAGCAAAAAGATTGTAGATGATCTGCGCAACCGATACGAACTTGGAGAGCTGAAGGGCTCCGAGGATATGATTCAGGCTGCGGTTGATTCCATTACAGCAATTCTGAGAAAAGATTTCAGAACGCTCCATTTTAATGAGTCCGGACTGACCGTGATTCTGTTTGTGGGTGTCAATGGAAGCGGGAAAACTACGAGTATTGGCAAGCTGGCCAGCCTGTGGCAGAAGGAAGGCAAAAAAGTTGTTCTTGCTGCATGCGACACGTTCCGTGCGGCAGCGGTGGAGCAGTTGGCACTTTGGGCTGAACGGACCGGAGCATCCATTGTATCGGCCAAACAGGGAGCAGACCCTGCAGCGGTAGCCTTTGATGCGGTGAAGTCTGCACTGGCAAAGAATGCGGACATCCTGCTGATTGATACTGCCGGACGCCAGCAGAACAAGAAAAGTTTGATGGATGAACTATCTAAAATGCGCCGGACAATTGAAAAACTTCTTCCGGGTGCGCCTCATGAAACCATTCTGACAATTGATGCCAGTCTTGGAACGAATGCCCTTTCACAGGCCCGTGAATTTTCTTCACAAACTGGAGCCAGTGCCTTGATTTTAACAAAACTGGATGGTACTGGTAAGGGGGGGGCGGCTTGTGCTGTTCAGGAACAGTTCGGTTTGCCTGTGCTGTTTGTGGGACTGGGAGAAGCGCCGGATGATCTTCAGGAATTTTCTCCGGAAAATTATGCCCGCGCCATCTTCTCTCGCGACTGAATACATCCAGAACTGGTTATAATCCTGTAAAAATACCAGGGAATCCGACTTGCTTTTTTTCAGAAAACAGCAGATATTTATGCTGCAGTTCTGGCGCAGTCATGTGGAAAAGGATTTTCTGACTGTTTCCAGCCGTTGAGAAAGCTCCTGTTTTAGAGAAAAAGACAAGAGGGGGCGCTGAGAAAATTGAAATCCGGAAGAAAAAGTGTCTCTGACGGATTGTCCATCAAAGCACTCATATTGCGGAACTGACGGTTGACCCGTCGGATCAGAATGGAGAAGATATTATGATGTCAAAGCTTGCGGCTGTATTCTTCTGTTTGGCTGGTTCTCTGATTGGATTCTCGGGGATTGGAACATTGTCTGTGCAGGCACAGGAAAAGCTACCATCTGTATATTGGGAGTCCATGGCCGGAGATTTCCCGACTTTTTTTCAGCAGACCGATAATTAGACCTTTCTGCAGGAGATGCCGGATAATCCCTATCCCTATCTTTTTAAATGGACCTCAAAAGATCAGCTGGAGGCCCGCTATTCCAGGAATTTTGGAGTAACCGAAGAAAATGAGATTGCTTTTCTGGGACTTCTCCCGCAGGAAATTGTCTGCCGTTTCAAAAAAGAAACGGGTATGCTGGACAATATTTATGTATCCATCTACAATACGGGGGATGCTCGGAAAGTCAGTAAAAAGACATTTTATTCCATGATTGCGCTTGCTGATTCCAAGGTCAAGGAGATTGCAGGGACCCGCGGGGAACTGGAAAGTACAGATTTCCAGGGATATACCATATCAAGAAAAGTCTGGATTGATTCTCGGAAATATCTGGCCTATGTGCTTATGTGGAGCTATCAGGAGGACAAAAAACAGTTCGATCCAGATTATATTCAGCTGGATATTCTGCGTTATGATCCCAATAATGATCCCCGCAAGCGGCCTCTGGATGGATTGATGTCCAAGCAGAAACCCCGCAAAAATGATTTAAAGGACAATGTCGTAACATTATCCAATGGTACTATTTACATTGACAATATTCCCATGGTGGATCAGGGGGCCAAGGGATATTGTGTGGCCGCCGTTTCTGAACGCATTCTGCGTTACTTTGGCATTAATGACATGAACCAGCACAGGATTGCTTCATTTTACGGAACCGATGCCGTGAAAGGAACCGATGTGACCAAAATGCAGGAAACCTTTAAAAAAATCGGAAAAGATTATGGAATCCGCATTGTTGGAGAATATACACGCTTTGCAACGTTAAAAGATCTGGAGGATGTCCTGTCCAGCTACAATAAAATTGCCCGAAAGCTGGACAAGAAGGAAGGATCCATGCGGGGATACAACAGAACGGTGGACTTGAACGCCACGCTGCTGGGCCTTAATCCCGATATCCTGAAAGAAGTTATATGCAAAAAGAAACTTGAGCAGAGAGCTTTTTTTAAGGATGTGGCTGATTCGATTTCAGAAGGAATTCCTGTCGCATGGTGTGTGTGTCTGGGGTTGGTTCCTGAAAAAGAACTGCCGGCCTCCATGCAGGGCGGACATATGCGCCTGATTATTGGAATAAATGAGAATAAACGCCTGATTGTTTATTCGGATACATGGGGTGCGGAGCATGAAATCAAAACCATGTCTTATGATGATGCGTTCCTGATTACGACCAGTGCCTCTCGTTTTGAACCTAGAAAGAAATGATTTGATTCATGGAGTCATCGCAGGATAAAATGGATGTGCACTGGATGCGCAAGGCCTTGCGTCTTGCATAGAAAGGTGCAGGCACAACAAGTCCGAACCCTATGGTCGGAGCTGTCATAGTGAAAGACGGACATGTGATTGGAGAGGGGTGGCATGTTCGTCCTGGAGAGCCCCACGCAGAAATAAATGCTATTCGTTCATTGCAGCGGGAGTCTGATGCAAAAGGTTCAACAATTTATGTGACTCTGGAGCCATGTTCAAGCTGGGGGCGGACGCCTCCGTGCTGCGATGCGTTGATCCGTTGCGGTTTTTCCCGTGTCGTCATTGGCAGTATTGATCCGAACCCGAATCATCAGGGCAGGGGAATTGATCTTTTGAGATCACATGGCATGGAGGTCGTTTCAGGCGTGGAGAAGGATGCCTGTGACAAGCTGAACAGGGCTTTTTTCAAATGGATTCAGACCCGTCGGCCTTATGTACTTTTAAAGCTGGCCGAGACTCTGGATGGAAAGATCGCCTGTGAAAATGGTGCGTCTCAATGGATTACGTCGGAAAAAGCCAGACAGCGGGTGCAGCATCTTCGGAGGCTGTAGGATGTTGTGATGGCGGGGGCTTCGACTTTCCGAAAAGATCATCCGCGATTTACTGTACGCGGAAAAGATGGACGTGTTTTGAAGACACCACGCAGAATAATTGCAAGCCGTCACCCTGAAACCCTTGAGTTCCCGGATGATTCCTGGGAAGGAGTCTGCCTTCGGACAAAACAGGACTGGGATGATTTTTTAATCCGTCTGGGTTCAGAGCAGGTCATGCGTATCCTGTTGGAAGGCGGCGGCGAGCTTGCGGCATCCGCATTGCGTGCAGATGCCGTTGATGAAGTGGAATTTCATATCGCTCCTGAAATCCTGGGGGGAAGGAACAGCCGCCCTTCAGTGGGAGGTGAAAATCCGGAATCGCTTGCCGAAGCAATTCCTCTGCGGGACATGGAAATCCGAAAACTCGGATGCGATCTGATGGTTCGCGGACGCATTCACTGACGGATGGTGTTCTAATTGTACTGAACTGGAAATAAAACTCTTCTGCAGTACATGCTTGAAGAATGGAAGGAATTTGAAACATATGTTTACTGGATTAGTTCAGACAACCGGTATTATTGTAAAACGGATTCAAAATGGCGCTGCAGGCAAGCTAATGGTGCGTCCGGCAAAGAGTATGAAGAATCTTGAACCCGGTGAGAGCGTTGCCGTGAACGGAACCTGTCTGACATTGGAAAACGATTCAGGGGGGATCCTGCAGTTTCATGTGATGGAGGAATCATTCCGGAAAACCAATCTTGGTATACTTCCCCCCGGAGCAGGGGTGAATATGGAGCGGGCTCTGACACTTTCTTCCAGACTGGGCGGACATCTGGTGAGCGGACATATAGATACAACTGGGACCGTGCTTTCTTTTGGACCTGCCGGATCGGATATAGAGCTGCTTGTTGAATTGCCGGATGCCATTGCAGATTTTGTTGTGCCGGAGGGAAGTATCTGCATTGACGGGGTTTCGCTGACAGTTGCAGCGGTTGATTTTTCACAGAAGAGATTTTCGGTGAGGATCATTCCCACGACTTGGAAGGAAACCTGTCTTAAGGAACGGAAAGTTGGTTCCAAGGTGAACCTGGAGGCCGACATGCTGGGTAAATACGTTCATTTCCAGCTGGAGAGAATGGCGCACAAACGTTCAGAAAAATCTTCTGATGGCATAGCTGAAGAATCCGGCGGAATAACAATGGGTGACTTGCTCAGGGCGGGATTCTGAGGGCTGAGGATATTTTGACTTTTTTAAAGAAAAAGGCATTGCAGCTCTCCGAAGAGGAAGTTCTGAGGGCTGAGGATATTTTGATTTGACAGGAACTGGCAGAATGATGCAGTCTTTTCTTGATAAGGATTTCGGATTGGCTCTGGGAACACTGGGGATGGGATTGAATGGAGTTCGTGACTACGCAGATTTCCCGGTTTTTTCCGCAATTGAATTTCCTTTGGAGATGTTCACGACAGACCATGCTGAACTTTTTCGCCGGATTCCGCACGATAAATACCATGAAGTCCACTGCAGCGGCATTATGGACCGGGACCTTTCCAGAACGATTGCATTTGCGCCCAGAAATCTTCAAAATGACTTTGCAGATCAGGCGGTTCAGATTCTGGACCAGATCTGTGCAGGCAACTGTTTTACTGCCACGCTTGAATGTGATATGGATCAGATTTTCAATGATTCTGAAGCCAGAGATTCCCTGATCTATCTGTTGCACCGCATGACGCCTGCACTTTTAAAAAATAAGATGACTTTGCTGCTGCCTTTCCGATTGCCGACTTATTCTCCGGAACGGCCGGGCATGATGAATAAATTTTTAAGGGACAGTATGATTCCAGGTCTTAAGCTTCGTCTGGATATACATCCATTTGATATTGAACCTGGAACAACACCGGATGAATTAATTGGCCCGTTATTCCGGGAAGTGCGTTCGATCATGTTTCATTACGATGCGGACTGCGGAAGCCGGATTTCAGCAAAAATTATCCGAAGTTGGGCGGAGATTTTTGATGTCTATGATTTTTCCGGACCGTTTTTCCTGGCCCCCTATTCACAGCGGCACAGAATGGTTTATCCTCAGGCTGAATCTTTTGCAAAAATTGTTTCGGACTTGCGAAACGGGTAATGACATGCTATTATAGGCTTGTTGCACTCTCAAAACATTACTTGAAAGAAGGGAATTTGACAGGAATGAGCGAAACACAGGATATCTTTTATGAGGTTCTTCAAAAGGGAATTGAAGAAAATGCTTCGGACTGGCACATCAAGGAGAATACCCCGATAGCATTACGTATTGCCGGTGAAATGGTACAGCTGGATGTTACGGCAGATAAGAATTTCATCAAGGAAATCATAGGGGAGATGATAAGTCCTTCTCAGATGGAAAAATATCTGGAAATCGGAGATATGGATGTTTCGTATTAGCCTAAAGGGATCGGGCGTTTTCGTGTGAATATTCATCGTCAGCGCGGAATGGATTCCATTTCCATGCGTTATGTGAAAAGCAAGATCCGGACAACGCAGGAACTTTCTCTTCCACCGGTGCTTGATAAAATTGCATCATTCCCACGGGGAATTGTGATCGTGACAGGGACAACAGGTTCCGGAAAATCCACTACACTGGCGGCCATGCTGAATTATATGAATCAGCATTATTCGTATCACGTAGTGACAATTGAGGATCCTATTGAGTATGAATTTGAAGACAATATGTGCCTGTTTGAACAGCGGGAAGTTGGACTTGACACCTGCAGTTTCCAAAGCGCACTGGTTCATGTGCTGCGTCAGGACCCGGATATTATTATGATTGGAGAAATGCGCGACAGAGCATCTTTTGAAGCTGCGCTTACTGCGTCCGATACAGGCCACCTGGTGTTGACAACACTGCATGCGACAAATGCTTCTCAGGTTATTACCCGAATTCTGGATTTTTATCCGAAAGCGGAACAGGAATCTGTCCGTGAGTCTCTGGCGTTGAATCTGCGGGCGACGATTGCCCAGCGTCTTCTTCCAAAGGCTTTTGGTTCTGAAATGGTTCCTGTGAATGAAATCATGATCAATACCCCGGTGGTGACGAACCTCCTCCAGAAAGACCGTTTGGAACTTCTGTAGAAGGCTATTGACAATGGTTAGGATGATGGAATGCTGACTTTCAATGCATCCATTCTTCAGCGTATCAATAAAGGAGAGATTACAGAGGAAGTCGGACTGGAGGCTTCGGATGAGCCTGAAGCTTTGAAGATGAACTTGAAAGGCATCTTTATTTCCCAGGATACTTTGATCAACTGATTCTTCCGGGAAGTCGTATTTTTTTATAGTATATAGTATTTGCTCATGCCCGGAATTTCATCATTATTACAGAATGATGGATTCCGGGTGTGAATCGCATAAGTTTACCTATTGAATTATAGACTCTGTTTTTGTTGTAAATTTCGGATCTTTGGATTCAAGTAATTTCTGTAGAATTCATAATGGTTTCCGTCTTCGTAATATTTTTCAGGGGATTCCAGAAGAGTTTTTCCTGGATTGCTACAGATCCGGCAGATTTTCCATGTGGGAAAATACCTGTCAGCTGGTTGCAAATGCAGTTTTGAAAGATGATATGGATGCCTCCTGCGTTTAAAGATATGAAGCGCGTCGAGTTGCAAATGCAGTTGTTTGGGAAAGATTTTTTTGTCCAAGATCCTGGAGTCTCTTTTGCTGTAGATTCTGTTTATGAATGGTGGGACCACAGTGGAGAAAAAAGAGAATTTATCCTGTATCCCAGTTGTTTGTAGAAGGCCGACAGGACATTTGGATTTTCTGAGATGCAGAGAGGGGAATGGTATTCTCTACATCATTGGGAATAGTGGGAGGCTCGGAAATCCGGAAGTGCAAGCAAAGAGCTGTTCCGGGCTTAATGTCTTTGCTGGAAGGGTTTTTTGAGGAAAATATGCCGGGGAAAAGCGTTTAGCAGTGGAGTTTTGCCTGAGAAGCAGTATATTATGAGGCAACTCTATGGTTTATAAAAAACGTCGGGCTTGGCATCCTGACAGAAGGAAAGAAATATGCATCAATTCAGAACGCATACCTGCGGAGCATTGCGGAAATGCAATGTGGGCGAAACGGTACGAATCTCCGGCTGGATCAACAGCGTGCGTGACCATGGCGGAGTGATTTTTATTGATCTGCGCGACCATTACGGGAAAACACAGGTTGTGATCAACCCGAAAATGCATTTTTATCAGGAACTGGAACGCTGGAGAGTGGAGACGGTTGTCTGCTTTACCGGCAAAGTGGTTGCCAGAACTCCGGAGACCGTGAATCCTAAACTCGCAACGGGAGAAATTGAGGTAGTTGCAGAGGATATGACAGTTCTCGGAGAGACAGAGCAGATCCCATTTCAGATTGTTAAGGATGAGGATGCTCCGGAAGCTCTCCGCTTGAAGTACCGTTTTCTGGATCTCAGAAGAGAAGAGCTTCATAATAAGATTATTCTCCGCTCGAAAATCATCGAGGAAATCCGGCGGGAAATGTGGGCAATGGGATTTAATGAGTTCCAGACTCCCATCCTGACAAGCAGCTCTCCGGAAGGTGCCCGGGATTATCTGGTGCCATCCCGTCTTCATACTGGAAAATTTTATGCGCTTCCTCAGAGTCCGCAGCAGTTTAAGCAGCTGCTGATGGTTGCGGGTTTCGACAAATATTTTCAGATCGCGCCCTGTTTCCGGGATGAGGATGCACGTGCAGACCGTTCACCAGGAGAGTTCTATCAGCTGGATATTGAAATGAGTTTTGCTACGCAGGAAGATGTTTTCAAAGTCTGTGAAGATCTTCTGAGCAAAGTTTTCAGCAAGTTTACCACAAAAAAGGTTACACCGGCACCTTTCCCGAGAATTCCATTCCGTGAAGCAATGGAAAAGTACGGAAGCGATAAACCGGATCTGCGCAATCCACTGTTTATGGTGGATTTATCGGAACTTTTCCGGAAATCCGGATTCAAGGCATTTGCATCCACGGTGGAAAAGGGCGGGGTTGTTAAAGGCATGCGTGTGCCGGGAATTGTAGGTGTTCAGCCCCGTACCTTCTATGATAAGATGGAGGCGTTTGCCAAGGAGAACGGAGCCAAGGGACTTGGCTACATAATGTGGACCCGGGAAGGTGAAATCAAGGGGCCGATTGCTAAATTCATGAAGCCTGAGGAGCTGACAGAGCTTGAGAAACAGGCAAATATTGAAAAGGGTGATGCCCTCTTCTTTATGTGCGATACCCGGGAAAAAGCCAATGAACTGGGCGGAAAGGTCCGTGCAGCGTTTGGTGAGAAATTGAACCTGATTAACCCGGATGAATTTAATTTCTGCTGGATTGTGGATTTCCCGTTCTTTGAGAAGGATGAGGAAACTGGCAAGATTATCTTCTCACACAATCCGTTCTCAATGCCTCAGGGCGGAATGGATGCTCTGCTGAACAAGGATCCATTGGATATTGTGGCTTATCAGTATGACATTGTGTGCAACGGGATTGAACTGAGCTCTGGAGCCGTGCGTAATCATCAGCCCGAACTTATGTACAAGGCTTTTGAAATGACCGGATACAGTCGTGAAACAGTGGATGAAAAATTTGGCGGCATGATTAATGCCTTTAAACTTGGTGCGCCTCCGCATGCCGGTGTGGCTCCCGGAATTGACCGCATGGTAATGCTGCTGACAGACTCGCCAAATATTCGTGAAGTTATTGCGTTCCCGTTCAACCAGCAGGCTCAGGACTTGATGCAAAATGCCCCCAGCACGATTGACATGAAACAGTTGCGTGATCTGAGAATTGTACCGATTCCTCATGAATTGAAATTTGAAGAGACTTTCAAAAAGATTCTTGCGGAAGCGGAAAAAGTCAAAGCTGCAGAAGCAGCTGCTGCACAGGCTGCGGGAGCGGCGGCCGGTGGAAGTGTTTCCGAGAAGAAGTAAGATGTTTTGAATCGCGGAGAATTTGAGATTTGTCATGGGATTGATCAGCCGTTATCGAACAACGAATTCCAAAGTCAGCGGACGCTAGGCCGCGACAGGATTGTTTTTGTTTGCCTAGACGGCTGTGATCCTGACTGTGCTTATTTGGAGAGCAGTTGTATGGATTTCAGATTACTCGGAGCGTTTTACAAAATATGATAAAATGATTGAGCAGGCCGGGTTGCGCAACGGCGTAGATCCCTGTCTGCTCAAAGCTGTTATTTGGCGGGAGAGCCGTTTCGATCGAACTGCAATTGGTTCCAAAGGTGAAGTCGGTCTGATGCAGGTTATGCCGAAATATGCCGGCTTGGAATGGGCTCGCTAGCATGGAATGGAAATTCCTTCCAGAGGGGCTCTGATGGACCCGCGATTTAATATAGAAGTGGGGTCCTGGTACCTGGGAAGAGCTTTGAAAAGATGGCGTAATTACAATGACTGTGTGGCGCTTGCGCTCTGCGAGTACAATGCAGGACAGGTCCGGGCAGAGGCCTGGAAGCCGTTGACGCCGGAGGGGTCTGTCAGGGAACGGATTGATATTGCGTCTACGCTGGGCTATGTAAACGACATACTGGAGAAATATCGGGATTATCAGCAGCAGGAGCTGCAGAATAAGAAATAAGAGAACTTTATAAAAAATGCCTTTTTGTGAAAACTGAGGAGTTCATTGATGAAAAGAAGCTTTCCTACTCTATGGACATTTTCGGCTATCCTGAGCTTATAGGTTTTATTTTTACTCCCTTATGATGCGGAGGCGCGTTCTGCCCGGAAGCAGTATTCGTCGCCTGACGTTATCCGATGGGACTTTGAGAACAGTCGACTGGAGGATGGTATTCCTTCCGGCTGGGAATACAAAGGAAAAATGGGAACTCCGGATGTGACTTACGCTCTTGTTAAGGATGCTGATACCGGAGAACAGGTTTTAAAGATTACTTCCAAAAAAGCAACGGGAGTTCTTCTGAGAGAACTGGCTGTAAATTTTGAGGAGTATCCATGGATTCGATGGCGCTGGAAAGCCGGGCTTTTGCCCTCTGGAGCAGATGCGCGGGTAAAATCCAAGGATGACCAGGGAATTGCTCTGTATATTGGATACGGGACATTCCGACAGAAGAGTATTTCCTATACATGGGAAACGATGACGCCGAAAAATGCAACGGGAAAATCTGTCTACAATGGACTTGTAACCGTGTTCTGGACATGCCTGAGAAATCAGGATGATCCGAAGGATACCTGGGTCGTTGAACAGCGCAATGTGCTGGAGGATCTGAAAAAATATCTGGGGAAATATCCCTCTGATCTTGCATTAAGTATTTCCTGCAACAGTCAGTATACCGGAACCAACGCTGTGGTTTATCTGGATTACATTGAGTTCAGAAAGGCTCCCCTGCAGGAAGATGAGAAAGACGTAGCGGAAAAGACCGCAGAGGAATCATCTGCTTCTGAGTCGGAGGCTGGGAAATAAGGTAAAAATTTCTTTCTGCAGAAGAAAGTTCCTGATTCTTTAGCAGAAAATGAACCATCCCGTTTATTCTTTTCAGTTTGTCTTTATTCTGCATCGGAGAATAAAGACGCCGGCTGAAAATGGATAGATGGGATTGTTCTTTTATGCAACATGAGATTAACGGAAAAAGTAGCTTTTTGTTTCTTCGCCTCTTGGCGGAATAAATAAAATAAGCTATATTTGAGCTTGAAAAAGACTGTGAGAGGTATAGAATAAATCAGGATGGAATGATTGAAATAAGTCAGCATTATTTTGATATGAAAAATGGAAATACAGCGCTGAAAAAATTTTGTCCTGAAACTGCTGGTGGATAAAAAATAGGCCGACAGAATGGTTTTCCGCCTGTTTTTGAAAGGGACAGCCTGCACAGTTTTCCCCGGAGGAATTCAATGAGAAGACAAATGAATATCTGGAAAGCCGTTTTTTGCGGATAGGCATTTTTGTGCCTGTTTACTGCGGGCTGCCGCCGGGAGGAGACAAAGCCGCCTATGGATTAGAATGAACAGGGGAAAGCCGCTTCCGCAGAATATCAGAAGACCCGGATTCCAGATTATAACTCTCCGGCAAATGCTTTTCTGCTGTTGAAAGATCTGAATTTGCCGGAAGAGGAGTCCCGATATTTGATAGCAGCTTGTCTTCAGGGATTGTGGGACCAGAAAAGAGTGGATGCTTATTTGATGCAGGTGCGTCCGGTGATATCTTCTGTGAAGGATGTTGTCGCTAAAGAATATTATTTGAGTCCAAGAGTTGCATCCCCGGATGAGGATATGGATTATCTGACGTCTGTCAGAGCATATGTGGCTGCACTGCTGATATCCAGTGAGAACTATCTGAGAAACGGGAAAAACCGGGAAGAAGGGCTGTTGCGCTTAAAACATGTGCTTACGCTTGTAAAAATGATGAATGAATATCCGTCCTGCTTCCTGGAACTGCTTGTTGTTCAGGCAAACATCGGACGGGTTTCTGATATGTTGGTACATCTGAGAGATATGAAAATCATCTCAGAAGAAGAGTTTTTATCCTTGGTTCAGGAAGCCGGCGATATGCAGCTGAGTCCAAAAGGCCTTTATTCTGCTTTGATTGGAGAAGGTCGTATGTTGACTTTCCTTGCGGATGGATTGCGTAACGGGACCATCCGGGAGCGGGATTTGCAGGAAATGCTTGGAGTTAATGACCCGCAACTATATTACAGCCTAAAATTTGTGAATACCCAGAAAATTTCAAGCGTGCTGGATTAGGAATTTGCCAGCATTTTGAAAGCTTACATGACAGGACGCAGCTATATACAGGATCTTTCCCTTTATCAGAACTTGACTCCATCTGATGTTCTTTTCCTTCAGTATTTCCTGACTCCTGCCCAGAAGCTTTTGCCTAAAATAAAAAGTTCTTATCAGAAGACGGTATTTATGCAGACTGGAAAAAAATAAAAGCAGACTATTTCTCTTTCCTGCATCAGGGCGATTACAGATGAAAGCGAGAGAACACATTTATTGCTGGATATTTGAAAATGGTCATTACAAAGTTCTGACTTGCTCTAGTGAAATCAAGAATGCCTGGATGCATTTTCTTTGAGATGATTGTTTCAAGATATCGTTTCATCCGTGAAATGATATGATAAGAGAAATGTTTGAAGAAAGCGTTTCCTTGCAGGGTGTTGCATTGCAAAAGGATTTTTTCCTTTCTGACTTGTATTTACCCTGTTTACATAGATTGGATTTTCCTGAGTGAAAGTAATTCTTCCTGGGAGAATTTTCCTGAAAAACGAAAAATAACCCTTTTGAAAGAGTCCCCAAGCAAATAAAGGAATTAAAGCATGGAAGTTTCTATTGCAACAGATTTTAATGGAAGTACCGGGAAACCCGGAAATTCAATGCGTCAGATAGCAGAAGCCGGATTCACGCATCTTCACTGGTGCCATCAGTGGTGTACAGATTATCTTTACAGCGATTCAGAAATTGAGCAGATTGGAAACTGGATGAAGGAATTCGGTTTGAAGCTTCTGGACATCCATGGAAGCTAGGGAACGGAAAAATACTGGTGTGATCCGGATGAATATACACGCCGGGCAGGAGTGGAGCTGGTCGCCAACCGTATCAGAATGTTTCAGAAGCTGAATGGTTCAGGAACGATTATGATGCATATCCCGCATTTTAAGAACAGTACGCCGGAAGAAGAAAAGGGAAGTATCCTGATGAAAGTGGATGCGTTTCGACGTTCTATGGATGATTTGATTCCGATTCTGCGGAATGCCGGAACCTCCATCGCCATTGAAAATATGTGGGGGGATAACTGGGAGATCATCTTTACTCTGCTTGCAGAATATCCAGCAGATGTTCTGGGGATCTGCTATGATTCCGGCCACGCAAACAGCAATGAGCTCAAGCAGATGGATTTTCTGGAAAAAGGTAAATCACGTCTGGCTGCGCTCCATCTGCATGATAATGACGGATCTGGAGATCAGCACAGGCCTCCGTTCTACGGCACGGTAGACTGGCCGCGTCTGGCCGGCATTATTGCAACATCCGGCTATCCAAGACAGATTAGTTATGAGATGAGCATAGGCTCTTCACAGTTCCGTATTCCTGATGTGATGCCTCAGCCGGAGGATGTCTGCCGGGCATTCCTGAAGGATGCCTATGAACGCTGTGTCAAGTTCGCTCAAATGGTGGAAACTGCCCGACGGAAAGTTCAGACAGAAAAAGCATAAAAGAACAATAGCGTTTTCAGACTGATTTTCTCCCCATGACTCAAGACTGCACAAGACCTTGACTCAAGATCCCGGTTACCAGATGAAAATTCGTACACGTTTTGTAGGGCTGTTTGCTGTTCTGACTACAGAGGAATGAATGTCCCTCTCTTGCTTAACGGATGAATTTTTATACGGGCATTTTGAAAAAAAACTTTTTATAAAAGGGGGGTATAACAGACTTCTGCCAGAAACGACGCTATTTTTCATCGTTTCAATTTTTATCTTTCCGGCCCGGTTTGAAAAATCCAGGCTGGAAAGATTGATTTTTTTATTTTAAGGCATCCAGTGCACTCCACGGATTGTTTTCCGGCGGAATTTCCGGTTCCGTTTTTTGAGGGCACTTGCATTTTTCATGGTTCAAATTAGCTCCGCAATGAGGACACAACCCCTTGCAGTTTTCAGAGCAGTGAAAATATTCAGGCATACTCAGAAGAAGTTCCTCCCGGATATCTTCTGAAATATCGATTTCTTTTCCCTGCGCATTTTCATGGAGAATACAGAGATGCTCGGCTTTAATGACAGGCCGTATTGTATCAAGACAACGTGCACACTGGGTTTCAATTTGAATTTGAGCACTCCCGGTTACAAGCAGATCCTGGCCTGCCATGGATGCTGAAAGCGTATAGCTTATGTCGGTGAGCGGAACCACAGGCAGGTGCGGATCGGACTTAAGGTCCAGGAGATCCTATGGTTCAGTTCCCTTTACAATCAGAGGTTCATCCGGGAGAATGTGGCAAGTGTTGATTTTAATCATGGTTAATCCCTCCAGAATTTTTAGAATACAACTGGAATAATACTGTTCCTTACAGATTTCCTTCTTCTGCTTTTTTCCGGATTGCCCGGGCAATATCAGGCGGCACAAATGCGGAGACATCTCCTCCATTGAGAGCAATTTCCTTGATAAGTCTGGAGCTGACAAAGGAATAATCCGGGCTGGGCATTACAAAAAGCGTTTCACATTCCTCATTCAGTTGGCGGTTCATGAGGGCCATCTGGAATTCATATTCAAAATCTGATACTGCGCGCAATCCGCGGAGGACGGCACAGGCATCAAATTCCTTCAGAGCATTGGCCAGGAGTCCGTGAAAGGAGGCTACTTCTATATTGGGATAATTCTTCAAGACTTTGCGGAGCAGCTCCATGCGTTCCGGAATGGAAAACATCGGTTTTTTTTCAGAATTGACAGCAACTGCGACTACGACTCTGTCAAAAATATGACTGGCCCGGATTGTTACATCCAGATGTCCGTTTGTTACGGGATCGAAACTTCCCGGATACAGAATAGTTCTCATACTGGTGTTTTCGCCTTTTTCATGCTGCTTATTTACAGGCAGGTTCAACAACGTTCATTGTTTTTGCGGAGACCATGCCCCGGGTTTTTTCACGGTAGTCATTCATATGCGGAGATGCAAGATGAGCTTTCAGAGCATCCATGGATTCCCAGCATTCCAGGATCGTCACAAGGGTATCTGAACAAGGTTTCTGTGCAGAGAGTCCGGAGGGATAATCCACATTGGGCTGATACATAAGACAGCCTTTTTCTGCGCGCACCGTGGGGACCATGGCATTAAAAATTTCAAGAAATTTTTCCCGCATGCCGGGTTTGACATCAGAGGTTGCAATTACATAGATCATGGATATGTCTCCTTTTAGAATTCGCAGTGCGGAAAATCTGGGGGATTATTCCGCAGAAAATATATCCGGACAAGTGGCATAAATACGTCCGGAGAACTCAACATAATATACCGCATCCGCTGAAAATTGCGAATCTGCAAGCCTGTTTATTCCATCCGTGAATCCAGCAACTGTTCCCAGGGGCCGATTTCCAGCTGGTCAGTGCTACGCTTGTAACACCCGATTTCGTGGCGAAGAAAGAATGCGGGAATGATCGCCATGGAAGCACCATGCTCATTCGAACGACAGGCATATTCGTGAAAGTGTCCTGCAAAAATACGGTTGTATCCGCTCTGAGCCTGTTTCTTCAGGTAACAGCTTACTTTTTCTTCCGGAAAATGACGTTTATGCTTGTAATTGCGGTTGTTTTTCTTCAAAAAAAGATTGATCGCCCGAATCAGCCGGTCTCCCCGCAGTGGCCGTGCCAGCCGGATCAGTGCCATCATGAAAGGATTTCTAATGAATCCGCGCAGCAGAAAATACAGATAATCTGAAGTGTTGATGAGATCACCATGAATAAATTTCAGCCCGTTGCAGACAATATGAGAGGCGTGGACCCGTGAAAATTCAGCCGGGTGATGTCTGAGAATATAAAATTCATGGTTGCCTTCGATAAAATAGATACTGCGCTTGGAACGGGCACGTCTGCACCAGTCAAGGAAACGTTGATGCAATTCTGTTTCATATCCTTGAACAGCAAACCATAAATCAAAAATATCTCCCAGAAAGACAATAGCGCAATTGCAGGGAAGCGTATCGAGACGCTCAAGCATCCGGAAAAAATCATCGGTGTTTCCGGATTCATCAAGATGGGCGTCTGCAATTAAATAGTAATATTCGTTGTCGCATGGTTTCATAACATTCTTAATATAACATCAGTCAGAATGAAATACGAACTTCTTTGTCAAGAAATCAGTTGTTTTCATTTTTCCTTTGAATATGCTGCTGAACCACACTGGCGGTAAAAGGGATGCACAACGTGTACAGAAGTGTTCATTTCCTTGAAATCGTTAAAAATATCCTTGATTTTATAGGAAAGGGTTGCATGTAAAAATACTTGTTTTTCAGAGCGATCAGAAGAAAAAAGCCTCCGGTTTTCCATTGAATGATGCAAAAACGGGGTAGAAGGCTTATTTTTCCCTTTGAAGTATATCTCTTTGTAACCAGCGGAACAGCGAACTATATCCATCCATTTTTTCGGAGAATCTGTTCAATCGTGGGTTTATTCCTTGACAGACAGGATTGTAAACGAGTCTGACCGAAATAGGATTCATCCGCATTGTATGCGCATATTCCTAGGCAGACGGGATTGTAAACCCATTTTCAGAATTTTTTATTGCACATCCAAAAACATGGGAAAGAAAGCGTAATGCGGAAGACTCCACCCTGCATTTCATTATTCAATAGGAAGAATAATTCTGAAAATGCAGCCGCAGCCTGGTTCACTGGATACTTCCGCGGTTCCTCTGTGCAATGCGGCAATATGTTTGACAATGGAGAGCCCCAGTCCTGTTCCACCCAAGGCCCGACTGCGCTCTTTGTGGACTCGGTAGAATCGTTCAAAAATCCGGGCCTGATGCTCTCTGGCAATTCCGATACCGTAATCCTGAACGGCGATGACAGCATTTTGTCCCTGGCGGACAAGCAGAACATCAATTCTGGGGCTTCCGCTGTAACGGATTGCATTGACCAGAAGATTGCTTACTGCCTGTTCCAAAAGCTGACAGTCTCCCATGATTTCTATGGGATCACATTGAGGAATACGCAGTTCAATATGCTGCTGCTTTGCATTTTCCTCCTGAAGTTTGACGGCATTCGTGACAATGGCATCCAGTGCAAGTCGTGTAAATTCCTTCTGCTGATCAGCAATATTGCGTTCGAGTGAGGATAGACTGAGAATATCCTGGACCAGCGCATTGAGTCTGTTGGATTGTTGATAAATCATGTCAATGAGTTTTTTGAACTGTTCAGGAGGCAGGTTTTTCTCTTCCTGAATCGTTTCCGCAGCACCAATAATGCAGGTGAGGGGGGTTTTGATTTCATGGGAGACATTGGCTACAAAATCGCTGCGGAAGGATTCAAGACGTTTTAAATTTGTCAGGTCTGTCAGTGTGAGCATGATCGTGGAATCTTTGTGCTTGGGAAGCAGAACCCCTCGAATCAGGAGTGTTCTTGGAGTTCCTTCTATCTGTGGAATCGTAAACTCATTTTCAAAAGGCTTGCCGGATTCAAAGGTTTTTTGAATGGCAGGCAGCAATTCATCAATTCCGGATCTGGAAATATTGAATTCCCCTTGCCGGACAATGTGAAAAAGCTGAGCTGCCGACTGATTGTAGCGCGTTGCATTCCCATCTGGGCGTAGAAGAATGACTGCTTCTGTCATGGCATTAAGAATCGTCTGGCGTTCATTGCGTTCAAGTGTCATGGACTGCAGATGGGATCTCAGCTGATCTGCCATATCGGAAACTCCTCCGGCAAGATCTCTTACAATCCCTCCGGAAGGAACAGGAATGACAGCATTTAAATTGCCTTCAGCAATCTGGGCAATGCTTTGCTGAAGATCCAGCAGAGGTTTCCGGATTCGCAAAATAATGTAGACCGTTAGAAGGAAAACAAGCGCACCTCCCAGCAAAAGGGCCCCGCAGATGCTGCGTTTTGCCATATTAATAAGGACGGATGCCTGATCCGTGCTCAAGGCAGAGCGCAGGATATATTCCCCGTGTCCGCCCTGCAGGCGCAGTGCATGATAAACCATCCATTGGTTCAGACTTTCGCTGTAGCGTGTGATGCAGACAGGAGTTCCTGCTTTGGCTGCCAGAACCTCTTCACGGTTTTCATGGTTTCCCAGGAAGGTGGGATCGCTGAAGGAATCTGCTTCAACTGTGCCATTGGCGCGAATGAGAGTCAGACGCAGGGACTTCTACTTGAAATCGCGGCAGAAGGCAATGGCTTCCTGGATCTTTCCAGAATCCAGCATGGGCTCAAGAATTCGGGCAACAAGTTCTGTTTCCTGGCGAAGATTTTTTTCCGCATCTTCCCGATAGGCTTTCTCAAAAGCAAGCAGCTGGAAGAAAAAAAAGATGGCAAAGACAAGAACTAGAAAACCCGCAGCAGCTGGAAGGAAGAAGAGAAAAACATCATGTTTTTTCATGCAGTAACCTCCGACTTCATCCGGTATCCAACCCCGCGGACAGTCTCAATGTTGGCGCCCCACAGACCCAGTTTTCTACGGAGATTGACAATCTGTACATCAATGGCGCGTTCTGTCACAGGATAGCCTTCGCCTTTGATTTTTGCAATAATCTGATTGCGTGTATAGACTCTTCCGGGATGAGCCGCAAAGAGTTTCAGAATTTCAAATTCACTGAAAGTCAGTTCCAGATCATTTCCGTTAAGTTTTACAGAATGGAGGTCGGAATTGATAACGAGTCCGGCTCTGCGGAGCTCCTTGCTGATTTCCTGTTCCGACATGATGCGGAACTGTGTGCGAATGCGGGCTACAAGCACCTTCCGGCTGAAAGGTTTTGTAATGTAGTCGTTTGCTCCGATTTCAAGACCAAGCACAAGATCGGATTCCTCGGATTTGGCTGTAAGCATAATGATGGGAATATGCTAGGTGGTTTCTTCCTGCTTGAGTTTGCGACAAACTGTAAGGCCGTCAATACCGGGGAGCCTCAGATCCAGCAGAATCAGGTTGGGCTGTTCCTGCCTGGCGAGTGCAAGACCCTCCTCCCCGTTTTCTGCGGTGACAATGCGGTTGTAGCCTGCAGATTCCAGCGTCATTTTAATGAGTTCACGGATGGATTCTTCGTCTTCGATCATGAGAATTTTTTCATTGGGCATAATGGACTCCTTCGTGCTGATGGCGCACAATTTTTCCGCTTTCCAGGTAAATAACATCTTCAGCAATATTGGTAGCAATATCTGCAATTCTTTCAAGACATCTGGAAACTGTAAGATAGTTCATGTAATAGGACGCCGCGTCCGGGTAACGGATAATCCTGTCTCGCACCTGAGCGTAGTTATCGCGATGAATCTAATCGATTTCATCGTCTTTGCCAATGACCTCCGCTGCGGCATTCAAGTCATGATATGTCATTGCGTCCAGCGATTTCTACAGCATGTAGCAGGCGATACTTACCATATCGCTGAAATCGATTTTTTCAATTTCGAGCTTCTGATATTTAACCATATCCGGGACGCGTTCAGCAATATTGACAGTCAGGTCTCCTACCCGTTCAATTTCATTGTCGATTTTGAGAATTGTGATGACTTGTCTGAGATCTCCTGCAACAGGCTGATACAGAGCAAGAATTTTCAGGCATTCTTCTTCAATGCGGATCTCCTCTTCGTCAACAGCAGGATCTCCGGCAATTACAGCGGCTGCGCTTTCTGCATTCAGATTAGTAACAGCCTGGACTGCAAGGTGTACAGAAATTTCCACTTTGGCAGTCAGTTCTGAAATCATGTTCTTCAGATATTCCATGGCGTGAGAAAAATGAGCTGTCATTATCCGAATCTCCCTGTAATATATTCTTCTGTTTTCGGGTTGCGCGGATTCGTAAAAATCTGGTCCGTATCGCCCGATTCGATAATGGATCCTTTGTAGAAAAATGCCGTTGAATCACTGATCCTGGCCGCCTGCTGCATATTGTGAGTTACGATTACGATTGTGAATTTGCGCTTGAGCTCCACCATGAGTTCTTCAATTTTGAGTGTTGCCACCGGATCAATGGCACTGGTCGGTTCATCCATCAGAAGCACTTCAGGTTCAGCTGCGATGGCGCGGGCAATGCACAAGCGCTGCTGCTGACCGCCAGAAAGGGCCAGACCGCTGGATTTGAGTTTATCTTTGACTTCATCCCAGAGAGAGGCTCCTTTCAGGGCCTGTTCCACGCGTTCGGCAGTTTCCTTTTTGGAGATTTTGAAATGCAGGCGAAGTGGATAGGCTACATTGTCAAAAACACTCATGGGGAAGGGGGTTGGTTTCTGAAAAATCATACCGACCTTTCGTCGGAGTTCCAGTACATCAACATCCTTGTCCAGAATATTTTTTCCGTCCAGAAGAACTTCTCCTTCGGCTCTCTGGTCTCTGTAGAGCTCAAAAATTCTATTGTAAATGCGCAGATGGGTGGATTTTCCGCACCCGGA
Organism: uncultured bacterium; assembly: GCA_949290385.1. Lineage (GTDB taxonomy): Bacteria > Verrucomicrobiota > Lentisphaeria > Victivallales > UBA1829 > CASERY01. Next base: position 52,321 of record CASERY010000077.1, read on the forward strand.
AGGTCCGATTACTGCCATAATGGAATTTTCCTCGACTGCCAGGCGGTTGTCGAAGAGTGCCTGATGGGTTCCATAAAAGAAATTCAGGTTTCTTGTTTCAATTTTTATGCGTCGTTTCGGGTTAGCGAACATGTTTTTTCTCCCTGAACAGAATGCGGGTGACAAGATTGATTGCAAGAACAAGAATAGTAACAGCCATAGCCGCTCCCCATCCGGCTGTATGCATGGATTCAAAAGGGGAATTCGTAGCGTACTCTGTAATCAGGACCGGCATATTGGCTGTAGGTTCTGTAAAGTAGGCTGTGGGCCAGGTGTCTGCAAACATGGCGGTGAAGAGCAAAGGAGCGGTTTCTCCGGATACTCTGGAAAGAGAGAGCAGAATTCCAGTCAGGAGACCCTGCTTTGCACTGACGCAGACAATCCTCAAGGTCGTACGTGTCCGGGTCATTCCCAGTGCGAGGGCGGACTCTCTCAAGGCGTAAGGTACCATGGAAAGCATGTCTTCTGTAGTCCGCATGATTACGGGGAACATGATGATGGCCAGGGCCACAGAGCCTGCAAAACCTGAAAAATTGCCGGAAGGCACGACCAGAAGCATGTATACAAAGAGTCCCACCAGAATGGACGGCATTCCCATCATTACATTGGCGCAGAATCGCAGAAAAGAGGCGAACTTCTGGTGATCCTTGTACTCGGAAAGGTAAATGCCTGCCAGAAGTGCAGGCGGGACTGCAATAACGGCAGCTCCCAGAGTAATCAGAACGGTTCCAATAAGAGCATTTGCAATGCCTCCATCCGCCATGCCGAAAGGTTTGCTCGGGTGGAGGAAAAAGGAGAGATTGAGGCAGTCTCTACCCTTTTGAAAAACCGTAAACAGAATCCAGATCATGGCACCTGTTGCCAGCAGAACTGCACCTGCAGAAAACAGTCTTATAAGACGGTCTTTGAATTTGCGGAAAAACAGTTTTTTCTGTTTCATTTCTTTTCCCCCCTTCCTGAAGAAGTCATTTTCAAATAGGATTGAGAGATGACCTGAATACAGAAACTCATGAACAACAGAATAAGTCCCAGGGCAAATAATGCACTTTTCTGCATGCCGTCGGCTTCAGCAAAATTGTTGGCAATGGTGCCGGCAATGGTTGTTGCTCCGGAAAAGAGATTTTCCGGGAATTTCATGACATTCCCAATGACAAACAGCACAGCCATAGTTTCTCCGAGAGCTCGTCCTATTCCGAGAAAAATCCCTCCAAGAATACTCCGGATTCCAAAGGGGACAATAATATCCTTGGCAGTTTCCCACCGTGTGCATCCGATTCCGAATGCGGATTCCTTCAGTACAGGAGGTGTCATGATAAAGACATCGCGCATGATGGCGCAGATGTAGGGCAGGATCATAATGGAAAGGATCAGTCCTGCGGTCAGAAGACCGAACCCGCTGGTTTCGGAACCGAGGAGACGCCCTAGAAGAGGCACATGGTTCAGTTTCAGAGTTCCGATAAGAAAAGGCTGTACATGGTCCTGCATGACTGGAGCCAGGACAAACAGTCCGAACATTCCGTAAATCACGCTTGGAATTGCAGCCAGAAGATCAATGGCGTGTCCGAGAACAGTCCCTATTGCGGGTCTGGCATCTGTGATGAAAAGGGCCGCAGCAAAGGCTAGAGGGACGGCTAGAATCACAGCTATGAATGTAGTGATGAGAGTGCCGGCAATGGAGGGGAGGGCTCCAAATTTTTGTTCCGCCGGGTCCCATTCACAGGAAATCAGAAAGTGCAGTCCGCTTTCCCGCCAGACGGGCATTGATGAAAGAATCAGCTGAACAAAAAATCCAAGAGTGAGAAGAGCCGTCAAAGCTGCGGCTGCCAGACAGAGTGTTTTAAATAAGGAATCTGTTTTCAGCATATTGGATTTGCTCCTGTCCGATTATGATGGTAGTGGAGACTGTGTCTGGACTGAGATTTTGTTTCAAAAGTTTTCTTTCGTGGAAACAGGGAGATGCTTGAAAAGGATCTTTCCTGCAGTTGAGAAGAACAGATATTTCTGTCAGGTAATCTTTCATAAGCTGTTGAAGTATTTCCTTTTTTTAGATTCCAGCAAGAAGAATGTCTGGAATGCTTGTTGTTTTAGTTTTTTTAGTTTGTGAGTCCTTCGCCTGTGGATCTTTTTCCCTTTTGCAGTTCCTCAGGGGGGGTGGCTTTTCAGTTGTATTTCTTTCCCTGAGAAGGCCCCCTTCCTGCACTCCCACGGAATCCATGGGCCGCATTCCGGAAGATATGCGGAAGGGGTTTTGCAAGAGAATAGATGAAAAGAGAAATTTTTATTTCAAATACTTTTCCTGAATCAGTTTTACAACGTTTTCAGGAATGGGAACATAATGAAGTTTTGAGGCAATGGCTCCTGCATCAGAAGAGAAACACCAGTTGAAATACTGAACAAGAGCTTTTTTCTGGGATTCAGGACAGTCGCTGCGCATAAGAATATAGGTGATTCCTGTAATCGGCCAGGTATCCTCTCCAGGCTGATCCGTGAGGATCATGTAAAAGCCTTCTGCATTGGCCCAGTCGGCATTGGCAGAACTGGCTTGAAAGGTTTTCTGACTGGGGGCGACGAAGTTGCCCGTCTGATTTTCCAGAATGACCGTGGATAGTTTCGCTTCAACAGCGTATGTATATTCGGTGTATCCGATGCTTCCTTTGATTTTTGCCACATTGTTGCATACGCCCGGATTTTTCTGTCCACCGATTCCTGCAGGCCATTCCACGGAAGATCCGAATCCAGCACGTTCATTCCACTCCTTGGAAATTTTGGAGAGATAATTTGTGAAGATAAAGGTCGTTCCGCTGGCATCCGCGCGATGGACCACTGTCACCGGCAGATCTGGTAGTTTGATGGAAGGATTGTCTTTCTGAATTTTTTCATGATTCCAGTTCGTAATTTTTCCTAGAAAAATATCTGCAAGGGCTTCTCTGGAGAGTCGAAGGGAATTTGCCGGAACGCCCGGAATATTGACAATCAGCACGACTCCTCCGGTCAGCATGGGGAACTGAATCAGATGGTTTTCTGTTTGTTCTTTCAGTGTCAGCGGATTGTCACTGCCTGCAAAATCGATCGTTCCCGCCTTAATCTGGTTAATTCCGGCTCCTGAACCAAGACTCTGATAATTGATTTTTCCTTTGCCTGCCTGGGTGTAGGTGTATGCCCAGCTTTGATAAACCGGTGCGGGAAAACTGGCGCCCGCTCCATTCAGAGGTGTTTGGGAGGATGCTGCTGAAGTGCCTGCGTTGTCTGAACAGCTGACAGAAAATACTGCTGTGAGAGCTGCCATGAGAACTGCAATTTTCTTTATCATGAAATATCTCCTTTCGGTTATATGGATAATTTAGAGCTTGTTTATGCAGGCATGGTTGCGGCAATGTTAGGAATAAGTTAAATTCGGAAAAGATTGGGATTCCTGCTGTAAGGTGTTGAAGCCTTTCCATTTTTCAAGATCTTAAGGGTTGAAAGACCGTGTGCAGGCAGCAAGGCGAATCTGAAAGAAAAAAAGACTTTCTTCAGGTGGATGGATTGTCAATTGAAGAAGCAGCCGGTTCTGGATGGCCTGGAGCGTATATGGATTTCCCTTTTGACGGCAGAACAGGGAATTATTTGTACCGGAATAAGAAAATGGACAAAAGGCAGAAGAATGAAGAATCGGAATTAATCAGAATTACATCACATGATATCAGGAATAAAATGGACTTATCCGGGAAATGAAAGGTGAATCAGAGTCTAAAGGATTATCTTCCAAAGAATCCATTTTTGCAGAGGACGCGGAAGAGCAGGAATTCATCTGGCTGCAGAAATAAAAAAACTCCCGGGATGAAAAAACGTCCCGGGAGCTGAAATTTTTATGGATACAGCCGGAACTGGGACAGCATGAAATGCGTCGTATGTTCCGGAAATTGCGTTCTGAAACTTTATTCCTATTCAGAAACAGCCAGAACCTTGTTTTCATGTCTGGATTTTTCTGCCGCGAAAACCATCAGGTGACTTTCCAGGGTTTCATCAAGTCCGGTGAGAATGTAGGAGTCATCTCCGGTTGCAAGGGCTTTTACGAAGGCTCCGATAACACCGCCGTCTCCACCTCCATGGCCGGAAAGGATGCTGCCGTCATTGACCAGTTCTGTATCGACGGTCTTAGTTTCATTCGTCAGAAAATCGGTGATATGGATCATGCGGCTATCCGTGAGAATAGAACCGCGGGTGCCGAAAATACGAGTCTGGCGTCCAGCTTCATTGCAGAAAGCTGTCATGGTCATCTGTGCGGTGGAGCCATCTGCAAAAAGCATGTTGACCACCTGATGGTCTACTACATCATTGTCACATTTATAGGCACAGCGTCCGTAAGGGCCTTCACGGAGTGCTTTTGCAACGCTTTCAGGCGTCAAGTCAGATGTGAGAACATCGGTAGGCCATCCGTACTGACCTTTTGCCATACGGTCGCGCAGGTAGATTTTCAAGGCTGAAGCCGGACAGAATGACTCAATTTCAGTTGGGCAGTCAACACAGCGGTCTGCTGCACCTTTGGGCTGGCATTCTTTTTTGAAATGGCTGAGTTCACCAAAGGACTGGATCTCAGTGCAGGGCTTATTCATAACGTAACGAATCCAGTCGATATCATGACAGCATTTTGCCAGCAGCATGAAGGAACTTTCTTCTTCGTTTCTCCAGTTGCCGCGGACAAAGGAATGACACTGGTGCCAGTGGGCAACAGGTTCCAGGTGTTGAATGGAAATGACATCACCAATGGTTCCATCGGCAATGATTTTTTTGATCATCTGGGTGAACTTTGTATAGCGGAGAACATGGCAGACTCCGAATTTGATTTTTGCTTCCCGGACGGCAGCTACAATTCTACGGCATGCATCTGCGGTTGGTGCCATAGGCTTTTCCAGAAGAATGTGATAACCCATTTTAGCAAACTGGATAGCGGGTTCTTCATGCATATTGTCCTGCGTACAGATCAGGACACCGTCCGCAAATTTCGGCACTTTGGTGACTTCATCCCAGGAGTGGAAAACATGTTCGGGGGCAACGTTGTGTTCCCGGACAATTCTCTCGCGGTAAAAATCCCTGGGTTCGGCAACGCCTACAATTTGCGCTTCGCCGTTCATGTTTTTGACAAGATTGCTGTATCCGGTGCCGCGTCCGCCGGCGCCGATGACAATGAGTTTTACGGGTTCTGCCATTTGAGTAGCCTCTGTATCTTTGTTTATTTCACAGGGTAGGGGTGGATTTAAAACAGCTTTATGTTCCTTGACAGTACAAAAGCAATTTGAATTAATATGCTGCCGGATCTATTTTTGTCAAGCATTTAATTCTTTTTCAGAAAAAATTTGAAAGAAAACGGTGAATATTTCCAGGTTTCTTTTCTGCACTGCTGGAAAATTAAGATTCCCGCCGTTATTTTATGAAAAACGTTCTCAAGGCGTAACTGGAATTGAAAGAATCATGGCAACAGGTGAAAGTGCTGTAACATTTGAAATGAAGGGCAGTATTTCTGCTCCTGGCTTTATGCCTCTCATCTGCCGTCTTGCTTCTGAAGCCGGACTGGGTGGATGGATCCGGAGCGGGCACAAATCTGTGCTGCTGCATTTGGAAGGGGATGAAGAGGAGATCCGTCATTTTATTTTGCATCTTCCAAGCAGTCTGTATCCGGCGTTTATGCTTCGGGAATTGAATATTGTGCGGCATACAGGGCTGGAATGTCTGGACAATCTGTATGGGCGAAAGACATTCAGAATCCTGGCAGAGCACAAGGAATTTCCTACGATCCGTCCGGATTATACCCTGTGTCCGGATTGTATTCGGGAAATGTATGATCCCTCTTCTCGCAGATACTGTTTCCCGTTCTGGGGGTGTCGCCGCTGCGGGCCCTCCTATGGAGCCTTGAGCAGAATGCCGTTCATCCGGAGAAATACGTATCTGGCGGCTTTTCCTCCCTGTCATAAATGTGAAGAGGAAAGGTTGGACAGGAAAGACTTTCATCATTATAAATCTGAACTTCTCAGCTGCCGGGACTGTGGCCCATCGTTGTATCTGACAGATCGGAATGGAAATTTGCTGGATGACCAAAATGCCATTTGTTCTGCCAGGACGGCCCTTGCAAAAGGTGAAATTGTTGTAGTTCAGTCTCTTTTCGGCGGATTTTACGTGCTGGCGGATGCCACAAACAGAAAAGCTCTTGAGACATTGCGCCAGAGGAGAAAGTTGCCGTTGCGCCCTGTTTCCGTAATTGCCAACAATATGGATGCTGTACGACAGTATTGTTCCGTAAGTGCGGAAGAAGAGGCTCTTCTGACTTCTCCGGCTTCTCCGGTTGTTCTTCTTCATCTGCGCGAGGATGCTGAGCCTGGTCCGCTTAAAGTGGATTCCCTGATTCCGGACGGCCCCAGAATTATCGGCATGGAGCTGCCTCCTACGGCACTGATTCACTTGCTGTTTCATCATCATAGTGCGGAAAGTGTGGAGGATTGTGCCATGTGCGATCCTGAATTTCTGGCAGTCATTACAGACAACTGGGATGGGAGAAGCAGAAATCCGGATATTGATGTGCTGATGAAAAACCTGAGTCCTGTAGCAGATAAATTCCTTTGTCATGATTTGCGGATCGGACTGGACTGCAGTTCATCGGTGGCTGCTGTCCGTGATGGACGAGCACGGATTCTGCGGAGATCCCGCGGATACACTCCATTGCCTATTCATGTGAAACGGCCGCTAAGCCGTATTGTGGCTTCTTTCGGAGGGGATGTTAATTCTGTCATTGCTTTAGGGTATGGCCGGCAGATTGTACCTTCTCAGCATATCGGGGATTTGCGCTGTACGGAAGCGACGGAGCGGCAGATTGAAATTTTGAACAGACTGTCCATGCTGTTCGACTGTGTTCCGGAAGTGGTTGCCTGTGATATGAATCCGATGCTGTATTCCAGCAGAGCGGCACAGGCTTTTGCCGAGCAGAGGGGGCTTCCATTAATTACGGTGGAAACACATCATGCTCATGCTCTTGCGTGCATGGCAGAGTCTGGATTGAAACATTGCCTTGCACTGATTCTTACAAACGGTTCGCCGGGGCCGGATGGAACATACTGGGGAGCTGAGCTTTTAGATGTCCAGTTGGAATCTTTCAGCCGTCTGGCGACTTTTTCGCCGGTGGGCATGCCGTCCGGCAACCTTTTCCCGAAGACGGCTCTGCATTTAGCTGAACGCATGAAGGAAGCCGGCTTCAATCCTACCAGGAGCTGGTATACAGAATTTCATCTTTCGGAGAAGGACATAGCGTATCTGGAATCCTCGGAAAAAAGCGAATCTGTAAGAAGCCATGCTGCGGGCAGCGTGGCGGATTCTTTTGCTGCGGCGTTAAGAATTGCTCCGGAAAAGGTGACGTATGCCGGACAGTGTCTTTCAAGGCTTTCAGGATAGGCGTGGGACTTTTGCAAACAGGGAAAACCACTGGATCCAGGTATTGAAAAAGCTGTGGGATATGCTGTACGTAAAGAGGATGGTATTTTACTGATCGACTGGAAGCCCATGTTTTGTGCTCTGGCTGATTCATGTATCAACCGTCGGGATTCTATGCAGGCTTTATGTTGGGCCTTTTTCCGGTCTATGGCAAGAGCTGGCGTGGAAATGGCTGTTTATGGAGCCAGACGCAGCAGATGCAGGGACATTGTCTTGAGCGGAGGACTATTCAAAAATGAGATGCTGTATCAGAGCATTGCAGATGCTTTAAGAGATGCTGGATTCAGAGTTTTTTCTCCTTGTGAAGTACCTGTGGATGATGCCGGCCTTTGTGTCGGGCAGGCATACTATGCTGGCGGGATTCCTGCCTGACCTGTTTTGCGTGAGTTCCGGGGTTGCTGCCTTTTAGGGGTGGTGCGGTCTTTTATAATTTGGTGGAGGCATAAGGCAGAATATGAATCGGATTTTTATTGAAAAAGTGCGCGGAATCGGGAAGTTGGAATTCATTTTCCCATCCGGATGGGGAACCGTATACCTGCTGACAGGAGCAAATGGTTCTGGAAAATCCACACTGCTTTCCTGTATTGGACGTCTTGGTTATGAGCATTTGCTGGGCAGAACTTTTAAACTGAATATATTGTTTCGGGATGCGGATGCATAGAATATTTTTGAAAAATCCCGTATTACATACGAGTCAGATGTCGGTTCCGTAAGTTTCCGTTATGCACAGCCGGACTGGAAGGCATCTGTGCCGGACGAAGAAGTAAAGAGAATTCTGGATGGTTTCGGATTCAGCCGTATTGTTTTTGCGGGAGAGCATCATAAACGGAATCTGTTGGCGGAAAACCTTTCTATTTAGGATGTACGGGAAGCTCCGGACCCTTTGAGAAATGCACTATCTGTCATTTTTGACGATAACAAGTTTCGGAATCTGTGTATGATTCGAAACCCGGAAACTGATGAAGATATTTTTCTGCTTCGAGAAAAAATGGACGGAAAAGTATATTATTTCAGTGAAAATAATTTCAGCCGTGGAGAGCGTGCTCTGAGCCATCTTGCCACCATGCTGAAATCTCTTCCAAGACATTCCCTGCTGCTGATTGATGAAGCTGAGATGACCTTGCATCCAAAAGCTCAGAAACGTTTGTTGACGTACCTGAATACTTTTGCTGCAGAACGTCAGTGTCTGGTTATTTTATCGACACAGTCTGCCAGTCTGATTAAAATCGCAAACCCGAAAAACATCTTGTTCCTGGAGACGGAAGAGAATGGAAACATGGTTTGCCGTCGGAATGTATATCCTGCTGCAATCCTCGGGGAAATGGCTTTTGCTGAGGAGATTCTGCCGGAGACAATTCTCTTGGTGGAGGATGCTGAAGCCGCCATGCTGTTGGAAGAGATTGTAAGCCGTCTCAAAAGCATTATGACCGTGGATTTCCCATATTGCAAAATACTGCCGGTAGGAGGTTATATGCAGGTGGTGATCCTGCTTGACAACCTGTCAAGAGTGTTTCCTGATTATGTGAAAAGACGGGCTGTACTGGATAAGGATGCTGAATTCAATTTAAAAAGAACTGCGAAGGATCCGTAGCGTTCTCATCATGTAGTCGTGAGCAGAAATATGCATAGAATCTACTTTCTACCATGTACTCCGGAGCAGGGGGTTGTGACATTGCTGGAATCAGATCCGCTGAGACAGTCTCAGAAACTGGGACGCTTTTTCCAGACAAGAGCTGTACGCCTGGCAGATGTTATGCGTGATCGGGAATATCTGTCGATCCGCAGCAATTCCAGGTCCGACTGCAAGGATAAAATGGCTCTGCTTACAGCATATCTGGTTAATGTCCTGAATGAGCCTGAATATATGGTGCGCCGGAAACTTTACCGTTACTATATTCAGGAGCATTATACGAACCCAGAAGAACTTAAAAAAGAATATTGTCCTTTGATATTCAAACGGTAAACAGGAAACAGCTTTTCTGTTTTTTTAAATTATTTTAGATGTGAGAAAGACAACCCTTTTAAGGAAGAATGTTTATTTATAATGCGAGAAAGACAACCCTTTTAAGGAAGAATGTTTATTTATAATGCGAGAAAGAAAAACCTTTTGAGGAAAGGTTATTTTCTTCTCGCGCTCTTCTTTTTCCAAACCTTTTTGAATCATCTTTTCCCTTTGCGGGAAAAGATAGGGATATTTTTTTACCCGGTTAGTCAAGAGGGAGGGTATATATAAGGAGAAGTATTTATAATGCGAGAAAGAAAACCTTTTGAAGAAAGGTTGTTTTCTTCTTGCGCACTTC
>CASERY010000078.1 GCA_949290385.1 uncultured bacterium
TCATAATGTGTTTACGGATACAATTTTCTTGGAGAGAAAATTGAAAATATTAAAAAAATATGCGATTTTTTTGATAAAATTTTTATGAATAACGAATATCAATAAGATTGAAATATATTCGATCAGTTACTGGACCTTGATCATAAGCAAAAAAAAGGGAATGTGGAAAACGGAATTGAATACAATCCCGTTTTTACATTCCCAAGTGAAAAGTCGATCTATGCAAAATCTTCCTGTCAACAGGTTATTTGCTTTAAAAGAGTTGTCTGAGATTGAGTTTTCTGTTCCCTTTTTTCTTAATTCGATTTGAGAGAAGATGAACCACTTGAAATACAACGAGACAAGTCTGCCAGACGTTTCATAACATGTCCAAGCGTTGTTTGTCCATTTGTCCCAAAACCATCGTGCAGAACTTTGTAAAGTTCATAAAGCTCCATATATATTTTATGTCGCTTGGGGTCCGGATGGTACTCGGCTTCTCCAAAATGGCAGAATACCTTCTGTGCATCCATAACCGACGGCTGACAGCCTGCTGCAGCTGCTGCAAGCACAGCGCTGCCCAGCGCACAGCATTGTTCAGAGGCTGCAACGCGCAGTTTTCTATTTAATACATCGGCATAAATTCCCATGAGAAACGGCGATTTTACTGCAATTCCTCCACAGCAGACGATTTCATCAATCGAAACATGGTATTCGGTCAAACGGTCTACAATGCGGCGGGCACCAAATGCGGCTGCTTCAACCAGTGCACGATAAATATCTGCCTGGGTTGTCTGCAGTCTGAGTCCTACAATAAGACCGGATAACTCCTGATTGCACAGAATATTCCGATTCCCGTTGAACCAGTCCAGAGCCAGAAGACCATGCTCTCCCGGAGACTGCCGCGCCGCCTGATTTTCCAGTTCTCCGAAAAGACAGGAATTTCCTTTGCAGATATTTTGAACAAACCACTGGAAAATATCTCCAACAGCAGCCTGACCGGCCTCAATACCAACAGTTCCCGGAAGCACGGAACTCTCTGCCTGGCCGCAGATCCCCGGAATATCCCCGATGGAATCCTCCTTTGGGACTGCCAGAATATCACAGCTGGATGTCCCAATAATTTTAACCATACGGCCTTTCCCAACACCTGCACCAACAGCCCCCGCATGGGCATCAATCATGCCTGCTGCAACAGGGATCCCTGCAGGAATTCCCCACAATTCCGCCCAGTACGGAGAAAGCTGTGCCACGGGATCTCCCGGTTCTGCAATACGGTCCGGCATGCGGTTCCTTAGTGCGGCAAGGTCCGGATGAAACAATCCCCAGAATTCCGCAGGGGGATAACCTCCCCATGAACGGCTGTAAAGCGCTTTATGTCCGGCTGCACAGATTCCGATTCGGAGCCTGGCCGGATCCTTGATTCCGCCCAGGACTGCTGGAATGAAATCCGGCAGTTCCAGCCATGTATAGGCTGCCTGAAACACTGTCGGATCAATACGAAGACAATGAAGAATTTTCGCCCAGTACCATTCACAGGAATAACTGCCTCCACAACGGCGGAGATATTCAGGATGAAGTTCCTGTGCCCGTTCTGTAATTTCCTGCGCTTCCGCTACGGCACAATGATCCTTCCACATCCAGCACCAGGCGTTGAGGTTGTCGGCAAAACGGGGATTAAAGGCCAGTGGGCGCAGCTCCGCATCCACCGGAAGTGGAGATGAGGCTGTTGCATCAATACCGATTCCGGCTATAAGGGAACGGTTGAACCCTTTTTGTCCGGAAGCCTGAATCAGTGCTTTTTCCACACATTGTTGCATAGCTTCAAGATATCCGGCAGGTCTCTGGCGAGCAAGCAAGGGACGTTCTGAATCCGTAAAAATACCTTGTTCTCCACCTGGATAAGGCGCTCCGGCGCATCCGAATTCCGCTCCGCTTTGTGCATCGACAATCAATGCACGGACAGAGTTGCTGCCGAAATCAATTCCGATAACAAAGGCGTGATTCATTCTGCTTTCCCCGAAATCCATTTCATTTCATCCAGCAACTGTTTGATCCGAAGACGTTCCGGATCACGGAATGAATGGAAAGGTTCCGCCATAAAGTCACTGCAGATTCCCATGATGGAAAGAGAACATTTAATTCCTTTGATGATGCTTGATGTATATTGTCCACAGAAATACAGTCTTCTTAACTGGTAGACACGGTGCTGCAGTTCAGGCAGACGCTCCGCATCGCGTCTGCGTGCGGCTTCATACAGCGAAACAAAAAGTTCCGGACACAGATTAGCTCCTCCTGCTACGCCGCCGTTTCCTCCAAAAAAGACTGCTTCTCCCATAAGTTCCTCCGGTCCCATCAGCAATGCAAAGTCCGGACGGTCTCGAAATGCTTCCAGGTATTCATGGAAACGAATCATATTGCCTGAACTGTCCTTGAATCCAATGATATTTTCCAGTTCTGACGCCCGCAGAAGCGTATCTACAGAAATGTCAATTTTTGTCATGGAAGGCATATTGTAAAGAAACAGGGGAAGCGGAAGTCTGGGGGCCAGATGCCCCACATATTCCAGCAGTTCTTTCTGGCCTGCAGGGAAATAGTAGGGCGGGGCCAGCACAACAGCATCTGCTCCACAGGATGCAGCATGTTCCGCCAGGCGAATTGATTCCGCAAAAGATCCATGACTGATACCAACCAGCACTGGAACGCGTTTTCTGACTTGACGGCATGCCTCCGCTACCGTAGCATACTGCAGATCCCGGGATAACCCTGGACCTTCACCGGTTGTCCCAAGCACGAAAACTCCGTGAACTCCTCCTTTCAGGACATGTTCAATAAGACGGCTGAATCCAGCAACATCGAGAGTATCGGGTCCAAGCAGAGGTGTAACCAGCGGCGGAATAACGCCAGACAATGGTTTTAAACGGTTCATAGTATCAGTCTCCATATTCCTTATATTATTCATTCTTTTTTATTTTTCCTCCGGAACAGAGCGTTTACACAAACACGGAATATTGCCGGAAGAACTTGTGATGAAATCATGTATTCAGATTAATTTCGTTCTGCGGCATACCTTGTTTTTATTCAATATTGAAAATGCAGTATGGCTTTTTCAATGATTGACTCCCCAGAACAGAATAAACTTAATATGGTTTCCTTATTTTGTCAATCCAAAGATATAGGATTGAATGCCCGATCCAGTCGAAAAAATGAATGTTCCTGTTAAAAAATATTTCAGAGATCAGTGTACATGAGAACGTAGAGGGGCTTTAGATCATTTTGTCTCCACCTAAGATCAAGGATGTGGAATGAAATATGTATATAATAAATTTTGAAATAGTGTGAATGCGAATGACAGGAACAAGTTTGTATTTTATCAAGATTCTTTTTTACTATTGAATCTGTCCTATAAATACCACTCAATTAAATCAATATTTCATAGACCATATTTTTAATAAATATCTGGGATCTAAAAATATTCAGCAGAATAACTTAATTAAAAAAAAACTATTGATATTCAGTTGAATAACTAAATAAATTAAAAAGAAAGAATGACTAATCGTTTATAGTTTTAACGAATGAATTCGTCATGAATGCTTTGAACTGTATCCGGTAAACTCTTTCCGATAGTCCAGCGGAGAAATCCGATACTTCTCTTTGAAGAGCCGTGAAAAATAAAATGGATTATCTATGCCGCACTGTTCAGCAATGACATTAACCGGATCATTTGTGCCGATCAGAAGTGCTGCTGCTTTCTAAAGGCGGCTTTGAATTAAAAACTGAACAGGTGGCAGTCCGGCAACTTCCCGGAATAAACGTCTAAAATGGGTTGGTGTAACATGGCAATGCCTTGCTTCTTCTTCAAAATCCCAGTTCCTATTCGGGCTGGTACGAATTTCGTGAATCAAATGTTCCAGATACGGTTGTTGATATGAAACAAGCTTTAATGAATTTTTCTTGGATTCGTACAACTGCAGAAGCAAATCTTCAAACAGGAGAACTGCTCGAGGCGAAACGGGCTATACCCGGTTTGTCAAGGCAATTATTTCATACATATTATGAAGAAACTGCTCCGGATTTCGTATCGGAATCAAAGGATCAGAAGGATTCAAAACAAGCAGGCCTCCATCGATATATTTTTGAATCCGGTCTCCATAGGTGCAGACAAAGTTATGATGCCTCGGGCAATTGTTTACAGACCCGTATTCGAAAAATGCTCCAGGATGTGTAATGAATGCATAGGCGCCTTCCACACGATATTCCGGTCCATTTTCAATCCGGAGCCTCAGCATTCCCTGGTAATTGAACTGAATGCCATAATAAAGAGGCACATTTTGAATTGTGGAGGTGCTTTCCGGTATGCTTCCGGCTAAGCTGAAATACTGTCCCGCAAAGAAATTCATATATGACTCCGGCATGGTATGCAGAGAATTTGCTGCAATGTTCGTTTTGTATAAAAACTTGTCTGTTTTCTTCATTTGAAAAACAGGAAAAAGAATTATAATGACAGAAGGTTATCATATTCGTAAGATGCAAAAAGTCAAGAACTGTTTTTGAGGAACATCAGGGGAATATTCATGAAATTCTTTGCTTGAAATCAATTTTTACCTGAATGAAAGCAATATAATTTACGATAGTGAAAAAGTATTGATTCCAAATATGCTGATGAGGAGAATAAGCCAATACGTTATTGGACATAGACAATTGTGAAAGACAGCATTGAGGATGGTTTCTAATCGTAATTGGGATTTCTTTTAAGGAGAACTCCAGGAAGAAAAGGAAGAAGAGTAAAAACAGGATATACCTCATTTACTGCGAATGAAATGAAACAGAATAAACAGGACAGGAAAAGTCCATATGCAGAATGAAAGACAAGAGAATCATACTTTTTTTTATTTTGCAGATCTTTCTTTCATTATTTGTTTGAGTAAAAAGGATTCAAGGAAAAAATTTCTCAGAGTCCATGAAAAAATAAAAATGCAGATCAAAGGAATGATACAATGAAAAAATCACAAATTGCTGCGCAGCTGTACAGTTTTCGGGATTTTATTAAAACCCCGGAAGGCGTGGAAGAGACGTTTCAAAGACTTCATGAAATGGGATATCAGGCGGTTCAGCTTTCTTCCAGTCTTGCAAAGATGCCGGAGGAAAAACTTGCTGAACTGCTTGAACGTTATTCTCTCACGCCATGTTCATCCCATGAAAGTGCCCCGGATATTGTGGACAAGACTGCAGAAGTCATTGCCAAATTAAAAAAATTAAACTGTTCTCATCTTGCCTATCCCGGACCTCATGTGAATGTGACCGGACGAGAGGAAGCTGTAGCATTTGCCCGCATATTAAATGAACGGGCAAAAGAATTCGCTTCCTGCGGAATTACTCTGGCTTATCACAATCATCACGTAGAATTTAAACGCTTCAATGGAAAAACTCTCCTGGAAATCCTTTATGAAAATGCACCTCTCCTGGATGGTGAAATTGACACTTACTGGGTTCAATATGGAGGCGGAAACCCGGTTGAATGGATTGAAAAACTGGCAGGAAAACTGCATGTACTCCATGTCAAAGATTACACGGTAGACTCAAAAGATCGTTCCAGCTTATGGAATGGGAAACCTGTCATGACGTCCATCGGAAGCGGAAATCTGGACTGGAAAAAGATTTTTGCCGCAGCAAAGGCGTCCTCTGTGGAATGGTATGTCGTGGAGCATGATGCGGATGTAGATGATCCGTTTGAATCTTTCGCAAAGAGTTTCCGTTTCATTTGTGAGAATTTTGCAGAATAATATTCCAGAGGAGTAAACATTATGTTGAAAGTAGCATTTATTGGAGCCGGACGCATGGCCAATATTCATGCGCCGGCTTTGCAGAAAATTAAAAATATTGAAATTGCCGGAGTTTACGATATCGATCCGGAAAAAAGCAAGACTTTTGCAGAACATTATGGTATTCCGCGTCAGTATGCTTCCCAGCAGGAACTGCTGGAGGATAAATCGCTTGATGGAGTCCTGATGTGCCATTATTGTCCGGATCACGCAGCCTCCATGATGGCTGCTATGGAGAATGGCTTTCGTTACATTTTCTGTGAAAAACCCGCAATCCGCCGTATGGAAGAAGGTCCGATGCTGTTGGATGCCGCCAAGCAATATGGGGCAAAGATCATGATTGGACATCACAGGAAACATGATGAAATAAACCGGAAAATGCGCGAAGTTATTCAAAGCGGAGTTCTTGGTACTATTCGTTTTGCAAAAGTCCAGTTCAGCAATCCCTTCTTCTCACGGGGCTGGGATGATTATTTTGCCGATTATGCTCGTTCCGGCGGAACAACCCTTGATATGGCAACTCATTATATTGATTTGCTCAACTGGTTTTTTGAGGCTGATCCGGAAAGCGTCTATGCTCGTGCAGTAATGCTTGAGAAGACAATTCCCAAGAATCTGAATCCATCGGATTATGTCAGTGCCACGCTTGTTTATAAGAATGGAATTATCTGCGGACTGGAATCCTCCTACCAGCGCTTTGGCGTCTGTTATGATAATATAGAGGTCTATGGCGATGACCATACCGTGATTCTGCGGGACGGGAAACTGCGTCTTTACGGGAAAAAAGAATTTACGGAATATGATGTTTCAGGTGCAGTGAATTGTTACGAACTTCAAATGCAGGAGTTCGTGAAAATGATGGAGGATGGTAAAGAGCGTCAGACTACACTGGCCGAGGGTATTCGCTCTGCAACCATAGGCCTTGGAATGCTGGAATCTTCAGAAACGGGGAAGGCCTATTATTTCTAACCCGGTTCCCTGAAATTTTTATAACAGCTGAATCCGCTGTGAATGGCAGGTTCATTCAAATTCGCTTTCGAAGGATGCTAAAATGATCCAAGTATCCTTCGGAGGTGAAGGATTCAATTCTGGGTTGGAAATAACTGAACTATCCAAAAAAAAGTCCGTAAAAAGGAGGAAGCCCTGGGTAGAAGGGCTTATTTGTTCAGAATCAGATTGCTTGAGATTATATCTGAAGTCTTCAGGAGGGTGAAATTTGAGAAATTCTTTGATTCCGGTTAATAGAATAGAATCATTTCCGAAAAGATGCAGAACGGGAATAAAAAACTCCCCTTGCTTATTTTTGTTGCCAGGATAAAAAACTTTACAAATGTTTTCTTCCGCGGTAAATCCTGCGGCGGATTTTCCGGAGATGGACACGCTGTCTCTGAGACATGATAAGCAGGAGTACCACAATAAGCCCCAATGGCGCCAGCAGAAAAACAATCTCTCCAAAGTGTGTCAGCAGTACGGCGCCGGAAGCCGCACCGAAAATAAAACATCCGATAATCCCGTAATAATGCAGCGCCTTTTTCCAACCATCGGGATCTGCTCCGGAAAATGACTGGAACAGAGCATCTGTACCGCTTCGAAGGTTGCCTGTACACATGGTAGATGCAAAAGGCAGTCCATGAACACGGCGGAATGTTTGTACCTGAAGGGCACAGACAAAGGCAATTACCGAATTGACTGCGAAGTCAAAACTTCCTCTGGGAATGAGCTAAACCGCAAGAAGACAGAGAATTTCAAGGATTAAAACAATCTGATGCCACAGCGTCAAAACAGAGCGTTGTGTGGACGGATATTTCTTGTGAAGCTATTCGGAAGAAAAAACCCCCAGCGCATAAAAAACAATAGGCAGGATATATTTGATGCAGTTTGACCATCGTGTTTCTGCGAGATTCAGCCCGAGAAGCACCATATTTCCTGTAACTGCGTTGGCAAAGACATTCCCACGGAACAAATAGGTGTAGATATCCAGGAATCCGCCTACAATACTTAATACACATGCAGCGGTCAAACGTTCAGAATTTGGATTCCAGCTTGCAGATGGCCGAATATTCATTGTTTATCCCTAGGCAGGTTGATCTTCAGAACCGGATCTATTTATACAATATAGCATGTCAAAGGGGTCTTTTCAATGGTGATGTTTAATCCTAAAATTTTTTAGATTGAGAGAGAGCAGGGGAGTGGAATACATATCTCATCTTTTATGATTCTGTCCATAAAAATAAGGAAAATGGATGGATTAGCTGAAAAATATTTGATTAAAAATAAGAAATTTACATTATTTTTAATCTTTTTGTTTCCAGAGAAAAAACTTCGGGTCTAATTTATTGTAAAATAAAAAGCGAGGACTTTTCAAGGAAAACTCCATTGAAAAAGGTTTTTCTGAAAAGGAAAAACAACATTCCGGATGGAAGGAATAGTATTTTTGAATAAGGGTAAAATTTCATCTGATTTCATTGAAAAAGGAAACAGGAAAGAAGAAAAGATTGCAATTCTGTGATTTATTTTTTTTAGCTGGAACAAGCAGGAAGAACTGGCGGCTGTCGGAGGCAATCCTTATGTATTGAAAGAAGCTGCGGCAGTCTGTAAGTCATTTTAATTTGAAAGCATAACCAAAATCAAAGAGTGATCAGTTAATCAAACAGATGCGGGAGGTTTTTTGTTATGGAGTCATTACTTGTTTGTAAAGAGGCACCGGATTTTACAGAGCAGGCTGTTTATCCGGACGGAGAAATCAGAACATTCAAACTGTCGGAACAGCGAGGAAAATATTTTGTTCTGCTGTTTTATCCACTGGATTTTTCGTATCTTTGTCCTGCAGAAATAATTGCATTCGATAAGCACTATGAGGAATTCCGAAAGAGAAACTGTGAAATTGCCGCAGTGTCAGTGGATTCTGTCTATACGCATGTGGCTTTCGTCAACAGGAAACGTTCGGAAGGGGGAATCGGTCACTTGTCTTTTCCGCTGATTTAGGATTTGACAAAGAACATCAGCAGGACATACGGAGTTTTGTTGAATGACTCTATTGCCTTGCGAGGCCTTTTCTTAATGGATAAAGATGGAATTGTCCGTCATTGTGTTGTCAACGATACTCCCTACGGAAGAAGCGTTGTTGAAACACTGCGTATGCTGGATGCAATTCAATTCCATGAAGAACATGGAGATGTATGTCCGGCAGACTGGAACGCCGGTCAGGATTCAATTGTTCCAACGCTTCAGGGACTGACGCATTATGTGGAAGCTCATTTAAAATAAACAGAAGAAATTGATTCATTTGAGGGAATGGAATGATACAGAGATATTCTTCTGAGAAGTAACGTTTATATTAAAAAAGATCTTTTTTAATAATCTGAGGAAAATGCCTTTTGAGATAAAACATGAATTTTATCTCAAAAGGTTTTTACAGACATTTTGCAGACAGGTATGTTCCGAAGATCTTTCCTGCAGATCCAGACGGCAAATGGCAACGACGGATCAGAAGAGAGACTCATTCTGGAAGGGACGAAAATCCTTTTATGTTATTTTTATCAAAGAGCTTTTCGATGAAATCAGTCTGGCGGAGATGCTGAAGAAACTGGCAAACCGGTAATTTTGAAAGAATATTCTTCAGCACTCCTGGAGAATTCGCTTGACGAGATGTATTATTTATTCCATAAAGGAAGTCTGAATCTGTAAATAGATCAATAATAGGTTGTAAAAAGCATTTATACTTTAACTTATCCTGCATGGGGTAGGATGATCGGCAAGGGAGGATTTGAAATATGGCGGAAAATGGATTTTGCATGGAGATTCGTCCAAAACCCTGTGTTCTTCTGATTTTTGGAGCGGCTGGGGATCTGGCTCAGCGGAAGCTTTTTCCAGCTTTATTTCATTTGCATCGAAGAAAACTTCTGCCGCCGGAAACACGAATCGGTGCATGTCTGAGGGAAGAGATGACATCGAAGGCATTTCGGAGCCGCCTTGGCCGGGGGCTGATTCAAAGTGAAAGCGTTTCCGGGGGATCCGCAGTTTCGGATGAGGCAGGGATGGCAGATTTCCTAGCACGGATAGAGTGTTTTTGCGGGGATTTTTCCCGTTCTGAATTTTACTTGTCCATGAAAAAACGCCTGGAGGCATGGAAAAGGGATTCAAATGCGGTTATTCAGAACAGAATCCATTATTTTGCCGTGTCTTCAGATATGTACAGCATCCTGTCCGAGAAACTTTATGAACATGGGATGACTGTGGAAGAGGCAGACAGTTTCAGCTGTGCTGTTTTTGAAAAGCCTTTCGGTCTGGACCTTGAATCTTTTGAAAAACTGGACCGGAGTCTGCATCTTTACTGGAAAGAATCTCAAATTTATCGGATTGACCACTATCTGGGAAAAGATACCGTTCAAAATCTGCTGATGTTCCGTTTTGCAAACACGCTTTTTGAACCGCTTTGGAATCGAAACTGGATTGAATCCGTGGGAATCCGTGCTGAAGAAACGCTTGGGGTGGAGAACCGTGTGAAATATTGGGAAAAAACGGGGCTGCTCCGGGATATGTTTCAGAATCACATGCTTCAGATGCTTTCTCTTGTCTGTATGGAATGTCCATCTGTTTTCAATGCAGATGGAATTCGTGATGAAGAAGTTAAATTAATTCGAAGTATTCGGAAGCCTGCAGCGGAAGACCTGACCGGTAATTTCTTCAGAGGACAGTATCTGGCAGGGAATGTCCAGGGCCGGAATGTCTGCGCCTATCGGAGTGAGCCTGGCGTTCCTTCCGACTCCATGCGGGAGACCTTTGTGTCTGCAAGGCTGTTTATTGACAACTGGAGATGGGCAGGAGTGCCATTTTATCTCCGGGCTGGAAAACGTCTTGGAGAGAAGAAGACGGAAATTGTCATCCGAATGAAATCCGTACCTCATTCGATCTTTTTCCCGGTTCAGCCGGAGGATCTGGCACCGAACTTGATTGTGTTAAGTATTCAGCCGGAAGAGGGAGTCCGCCTTTCCATCCAGACCAAAAAACCAGGTCCGAGACTGTGTATCGGGACCCAGGATCTGGTGTTTCATTATGCACAAATTTTACCTGATGGAGAACGTCTCCCGGATGCCTATGAAAGACTGCTTCTGGACTGTATGCTTCAGGATGCAGCACTGTTTATCCGGTCAGACTGCATCCGGGAGGCCTGGGCGTTGATGACGCCTGTTCTGGAGGCCTGGAATGCGGCGGATTCCAGGAAGGATTTTTCCGCTGTGCCTCTTCTGTCCTATGCGGCAGGAAGTGCAGGGCCCAGGGAAGAGCTTCAATGCTTCCGGGACAGTCCGTTATAGATTTCAAGGTAAGAGTCTGTCATTTCATTTGTGGACATGATAATCTGTCCTTCGCCTTTTTCACATTCACTTGCAGAGAGGACGCAGGCTGCCATTTCCAGGCTGTCATTTTCATCCCAGTCCGGAGAGTCTTCCCGCAGATGAAAGAGGAAAGATTCCCCGCGGTATAGTTCACAGAGTTCCGGAAGCGAATCTACTCTGCTGCATACCACCGGAAGCCCCAGCTGCATGGCCTCGGTCAGTGCCAGACCATATCCCTCATATCTGGACGGCATAATGAAAATGTCAAAAAGCTACATGAGAGATGCTGCATCGGGACGATATCCGGGAAGAAATATTTTTAAATTTCTGTAGCTGTGTTCTGCTCTGTCTGCCAACTCTGTCAGTGCCGCTCTTTCCGGTCCTTCGCCGAAAATCAGAACAGCCCATTTCTGGCCGGATGGAATTATTCTGGAAAGGAATCCGGCTCTTTCCAGAAACCAGTCATAGCCCTTTTGGTAATCCAGACGCCCGATGGAGCCGATGACTCTGTCAAATTCTTCAAGTTTGAAATTGGCTGAAACCGCCTGAAGCGTTTCAGGGGATGCCGGGTCAACAGTGTCTGATGCGTTGTAGATGACCCGGATGGAACCCGGTTTCATGAAGCAGTGTTTTTCATGAAACTCGGCAGCAGCATGGGAAACAGCCGTATGGACGTCAGCCAGATGCTGCGTCAGTGCATCCAGAAGAAAGTACCATTGCCTGTTTTTACGTTTTTCCGCAATATGGATTGTGTCTACCAATGGGATACGGGTCCCTGCAGCGGCTACGCGGCAGAGTAAATTGGCATGGATCAGATGTGCGTGAATGACATCAGGCTTTTCCTGCAGAATCATTTTACGCAGTTTGGAAAACAGTTTCAGATCTCTCCGAGTTCCGTTGAGATAGCGGACCGGAATTCCTGCTTGGGTCAGCTGCCGGGGAATAACATCGGTATCCGGAGGCTGCGCTATGGAAACAACCGTTACAGAATGACCTTTTTTCAACAGATTTTTTGAAAGTTCGCAGACAATGCGTTCAGCTCCGCCTGGACCAAGCTCAGTAATGACCATTAGAATTTTCATGCATGTGCCCCGCGGAATCCCGTTGCAGTGTTGTGGATAATGAAGAGAAAAGAACCCGGGTGCGGCTGTACTTGAAAAAAGTCTTTTCCAGGTCTTTCAGAAGAATATATTAGTTTCATTTTCTGGAAAAACAATCAATTTTACTTGTCATATCCGCAAAAATGTGCTAACTTTTAAGGAATCATTGAATGGCAAACTGGAGGACCCCGTAAAAGATGAATCTGAAAACATTGTCTGCAATGGCATTCTGTCTGATCCTTTCGGCACAGGCGCTTTCGCTTTCAGCATCTGAACAGCAGGCGGATGAGTATCTGCTTGAAGCAACACAACAGGAAGCCTCGGGATCTTACAGAAAGGCGGCTAAAAATTTTATGGCGGCACACTTGGAAAGTGATGATCCGGTAGTCCGGATGAACGCACTTTATGGGGCTGCCAGGTCCTACCGGAAGCAGGGGCAGTACGGGGCGGAATTTGAATGTCTGAACCGCCTGCTGGAAGATCACCTCGGACAGGTGAATTTTACTGAAATTATTGACAGACAATATGAAATCGCCGATTCCTTTTTCAATGGGCATCGGGATGCTGCCGTGTACTGGCTTCCATGGATCCCGGATGAGGACAGGACAATGGAATTTTATGAAATTGCATTGAAAAATGCTCCTTGTGCCAATGAATCAGGTGTTTAGCGGCTTCGCCTTGCCAGAATTTATCTGGAAAAGGAGAACCCTGAAAAGGCCATCAGTCTCCTGAAGGATATTCTGACACTGAATCCTGGCACAGAATATGCCAGAGACGCTTTGCTGGATCTGGCAGATACTTACTGCATTCTTGCCCAGTATGGAGACGGAGATGGTGCATGGGCCGCTAAATGTATTGAAATACTAGACCAGTTTGCAAAAGACTATCCAGATGATCCGGAAATGTCCTGGGTGCGCAAGACCCGGATGAAAATCGATGAGATTATTCTGGAAAGACTGTATGGCTGTGCTGTTTACAACCATCGGATTGGAAGGGATGATACTGCACGGACGTATCTTGTTGAAATTATTCATAATTACGGGGATCGGGAAGAAGCGAAGAAGGCAGAGGAGCTTTTGAGTCAAATAGACAGGAGTTATACGCCGCCTCCGGAAAACTATCCTAGGAAACCGGCAGAAAAGTTTCCCTATGAAAGATCCCAGATCCCGACCGAGAATTCTCCCATTATGATTGTTCCGGAAAACAGCGGCGGCAAATGGCTGCTGCCTGTCCGGGATCTGAAGTCCGATGTAAGAATCGATTCCAGTAAAAAAATACCGGAAAGGACTTTCTCCGATGACGAAATTTGAAAAATTGTTTAGATCAATACCGGGAGTGCTCGTTCTTGCATAGATTTGTACGGCTTTGTTGTTGTGCGTTTCCTCCTGTGGTTATCAGATGGGATCTATGATGCACCCGCAGATCAAGTCCATTGCAATTGCGGAAATAAAGAATGATGCCATGGAGCCGCAGCTGACCAATGCGGCAAGAATGGAAATCGCGGCTTAGTTTCAGTCGGATAATTCCCTGGAATTGAAACAGAAGGATGAAGCTGACTGCATTCTGTACTGTCGAATTATTTCCACCGATAATGCCAGCATTCGCTACGACAGCGATGATGATGACGAAACATATATTCCTTCGGAATTCAGAATTACAGTCAATGCAGAATTCACCGTTATCATTCCAGGGCGAAGCGAGCCTCTTGTAGCGAAACGGAGTGTTTCCGGGTCGGCCAATTATCAATATAATGCAGACCCGTCTGTAGGTAAATATTATGGAATGCGCCAGGCATGCTACAATCTGGCAAGACAAATTGTAGAGTATACAACAGAAGCATGGTAAGGCATAAAATCCTTTTTTCAGTTGCTGAAGAAATCCTGGATTTTTATTTGACATGCTGATTAGAGATTAAAAGAGCTGAAGACTTAGAAGATTGGAAAGAGGGCATCTTTTCGATCGGATTTAAAATTTTTCAGGGAGATATTTTATCATTTTTTTCTGTTCATCACGAAGAAAATGGAAACTTTTTTGCCGGAAATGTGGAGCTGGTATGATGAGTTTCCGCCTGTCAAAGACTTTTTACGGTTTCCGGGAAAAGAACATTTGCAGAGAAGAGGTTGAACTGTTATGAAAAAATTGCCGGGAAAATGAAAAAGAACAGGTTTTCAGTTGCGGAAAATGAAGCTTGAAAGGAGTTTATATTCGATATGGAGACTGAAAAGAAAAAAAGAGTATTCCGCTGTGATATCAACGGAGACGAGTGCAAAGGCTGCGGACGCTGTGTCATTGCATGTCCGAAACACGTCCTTTCCATGGGAACGAAACTCAATAAAATGAGCGCTCCTTATGCCGTTTACGCCGGAAGCGGCTGCATCGGTTGCGGAGGCTGTTTTTATTCGTGTCCGGAACCGGGGGCCATCACGATTGTGGAAGAAGTTCAGGATTAACCAGAGGATCACAGAGGATTCACAAGATATGAAACGGACTAATAAAATTTTGTTAAAAGGCAATGAAGCTGTCGTGTATGGCGCACTTCTTGCCGGCTGCGAATGCTACTTCGGTTATCCGATTACACCTGCCAGTGAGATTGCTCATACAGCGGCACGTTTATTTCCGAAACTTGGTAGAATATTTATTCAGGCGGAATGCGAAATTGCTTCGATCAATATGGTTCTCGGAGCTTCCGCAGCAGGCCGCAGAGCTATGACAGCCTCCTCCGGATTGGGAATCAGTTTGAAACAGGAAGGAGTTTCTTATATCGCCGGTTCAGAACTTCCTGCGGTGATTATTGACGTTATGAGAGGCGGTCCCGGACTGGGAAACATCGCACCGGAACAGGCGGATTACAATCAGATTGTCAAAGGCGGTGGTCATGGAAGTTACAAATGTATCGTGCTTGCTCCAGGATCCGTGCAGGAAATGTGTGATTTGACAGTACTTGCCTTTGATCTCGCAGATAAATACCGTACCCCGGTGTATGTTTTGACAGATGGTATGATCGGACAGATGATGGAGAAATTGGAACTGCCTGAGCCTAAAGGCCGTCGTCCTTTGCCTGAATGGGCTTTGAACAGGGAATGCCCCAAAGCCAACTGCATTGCATCAATCTATCTGGACACTGGTGATCTTGAAAAGGTCAATATCCGTTTGAATAAAAAATATGATGAAATCAAAAAGAATGAGCAGCGCGCAGAAGAATATCATATGGAAGACGCAGAGTATGCTTTTGTTGCGTACGGAATCTCGTCCCGCATGGCGCGCACAGCAGTGGATGAACTTCGTTCCGAAGGAATGAAAATCGGCTTGATTCGTCCTCAGACGCTGTTCCCGTTCCCCGCAGATGCCCTGAATCGTGCGGTTGACCGGGGAGTCAAAGAATTTTTCTGTGTGGAGATGAGCAACGGACAGATGATTGATGATGTGAAACTTTCCATTGAATGCCGCAGACCCGTGACTCTGATCAACCGTATGGGTGGCAATGTGCCGAGTGTGGAAGAAATCATCCAGGCTGTCAAAGCGAAGTTAGGAGTGAAGTAAAATGGCTGATGTTGTAAAATTTGCAAAACCTGCCGGATTTTTTGACACTTTTGTGCGCCGTCCGGGCCCTATTAAAAAGAATATGCACTACTGCCCTGGCTGCGGCCACGGCATTCTTCACAAGCTGATAGCCGAAGCTATGGCGGATTTTAAAATCAAAGATCATACCGTCCTGATTGCACCAGTAGGCTGTGCTGTTTTTGCCTATTATTATTTTGACTGCTATGGAGTATCTTCTCCCCATGGAAGGGCGCCTGCTATTGCCACGGCGATTTCCAGAACCAATCCGGATGACGTGGTGATTTCCTATCAGGGAGATGGCGATCTGGCATCCATCGGTTTCAATCATATTCTTCAGGCTGCAAACCGCGGAGAAAATATGACGGTGTTCTTTGTCAATAACGCTATTTACGGCATGACCGGAGGCCAGATGGCTCCGACGACGCTTCCTGGACAGGTCACTCAGACTTCTCCATGGGGTAGATCTGTGGAGGAAACCGGATATCCGATTAAAGTCTGTGAAATGATTTCCCAGTTTGAAGCACCTGTTTATGTGGAACGCTGTGCGCTTAGTACGGTTCCCAATATCATGAAGGCCCGCAATGCGGTTCGTAAGGCTATTCAGAACAGCATGAATAAGAAAGGATTTTCGCTGGTTGAATTCCTTTCCGGGTGTCCTGTGAATCTGAAGATGAACGCGGAACAGATGAACGCCTTCCTCAATGAGAAGATGACAAAATTCTTCCCGCTGGGAGTCTACAAAGATGTGGCGGATGAGCGTGCCCCGGTTCATCATCCGGTTCCGACCTTTGACCGTGAAAAGGTGATTGAAACATTGTATCCGCAGGCGTTTGACCACGCGGTAGAGGACAATTTCCGTTACAAGTCTCCGGTTTTCCAGAAAGAATGCAAGGTGAAAATTTCGGGATTCGGCGGACAAGGGGTGCTTTCTCTCGGGCATGTAATGGCTGTTATGGGCAAGCTCCGCAATTTCAATGTGTCATGGCTCCCATCCTATGGACCGGAAATGCGCGGCGGCACAGCCAACTGTTCTGTGGTTTTCAGCCATAAGCATGTAGGTTCTCCGCAGGCCGATTACAACTGTGATCTGATGATCTGCATGAATCAGCCGTCTGTGGATAAGTTCCTGGGACAGCTTTCACCAAAGGGGGTTCTTGTGTATGATGCGTCGACAATTTCTAATCCTCCAACAGGTCCAGAACAGACCGTTTACGGTATTCGCGCCTCTGATATCGCTGCAGAAATGGGTAACCAGAAGATGGCAAACTCTGTGATTCTCGGAGCCGTGATCCAGATGATGCAGGAATGTTTGATGAATGAAGATGAAAAGGACGATCTTGACCGTGCGGTGGAAGCTGCACTGAACGAAAGTTTTGCGAGCAAGCCTGAACTTGCTGCATAGAATATTAAAGCCTATTATGAGGGCAAAAAGAATATCCTTGTGCGGAAAGGCAGACTTGTTAAGTAAGTAACTGAGAGTTTTTTCTTTGAATTTTGAAGAGCCTCCCGGCATTGCAATATGCTGAGGAGGTTCTGTTTTTCTGTGAAACTGTCCAAGATCGTTGTTTGTGTTTGTTCGAAGGAGACTCTGAACGCAGATATCTGAAGAAGCCCCTATTTATGAAAAGAATTTGTGAAACAGAAGAATTTTGGAGAAGAAAAAAATGTTGTTCTCTTTTTGCAGGATTCGTTCCCGTAGACTTGAATGGGGAGGAAAAAGACATTATCAAAAGGATAAAATATAAAAAAATCATAAGCAAAAGTGTTTTCTGAAAATAGAAAAAAAGATCGTTTTTCCCGGATTTTTATTTGAAAAACGGGCAGAAACAGGGAATATTTTAGACTGAATTGTCCCCGGTTTGATCCATCTGAAAATGCGCATGGACGAACGCGGACTTTGCTGTGAAATAAAACGGATGCGGAATCTGAGGGTGTCATGGGAAAAGAATTTGTTCATTTGCATTTACATACGGACTACAGCCTGCTGGATGGAGCATGCCCTATATCCTGGGCAAAACTTAAAGATGCAGATGGAAAAGTTGACCTGGTCGGAACCGTGAAAGCGAATGGCATGAAAGCGTGCGCTATTACAGACCATGGCGTGATGGGTGGATGTCTTGAATTTCATAATGCCATGAAAAAAGAAGGACTTAATCCTATTATCGGGTGCGAAACTTATGTCGCGCCGAACAGCCGGGTTCAGCAGGATATTTCTGTACCTCACATTAAAGGGCACCATTTGATTCTTCTTGCCCGGGACAATGAGGGGTACCACAATTTATGCAGCATTGTTTCGGATGCACATAATAAGGGGTTTTACTACAAGCCAAGAACAGACAAGGAATTCCTGGCTGCCCATTCAAAAGGCCTTATTGCATCCAGTGCATGTCTTGCCAGTGAGATTGACCGAGCCATTCTGGAGAAGGGCAAGGATGAAGCCCGCAGAGTGCTGGGGGAATATCTGGATATTTTCGGTCGTGGGAATTTCTACTTGGAACTGATGTACCACCATCTTGAAGATCAGAAAAAAGTCAATCAGATTCTTCTGGAACTGGCCAGGGAATGCAATGTGCCGGTCATTGCTACAAATGACGTGCATTATTTGAAGCGTGAACATGCAAAATCCCAGGAAGTGATGCTTTGCATTCAGACCCGCACAACCATGGATGATCCTCGCAGATTCCGTATGGAAAACGATGAATTCTATTTTAAATCAGCGGAGGAGATGTGGGAGATCTGGGGAAATGAAGTCCCGGAAGCACTGGAAAACACGGTGAAAATAGCCGAAGAATGCAATGTCAATATTGACTATGAAAATCACTACCCGGAATATCAGGTTCCGGAAAAATTTATTGCACGCCTGGATCTTGATTCTCTTCGGAAGGAGGCGGAACAGGAAGCCCCTGCAGAAGTCGCTAAATAGAAGGAAAAGAAAAAAGATTCCTCTCCTGCAACACAGGCGGAACTGGATTATCAAGTCGAACGACTGATGATTCTGAAGAAGACGGGTGCCTATTTGCGTGAAATCTGCCTTAACGGGACCGGCGAACCTAATTCCACCTGCGGATATAGAAGAAAATATGGGTATGATCCCATGAATCCGCCACCGGATAAAAAGGAGGATGCCGAACGGAATTTGAAGCGCATGGACTATGAACTGAGCGTCATTATGCGCACAAAATATCCAAGCTACTTCCTGTGTGTCTGGGATTTTATCAACTGGGCCAAGGAACACGGAATTCCCGTCGGAGCAGGGAGAGGCTCGGGAGCAGGATCTATCGTTGCCTATTTATCCGGTATTACTGATATAGATCCTATGAAGTATGACCTGCTTTTCGAACGCTTTCTGAACCCGGACCGGGTTTCCCCGCCGGACTTCGATACAGATTTTTGTGAAAGACGCCGTCAGGAGGTCATTGACTATGTCGTTAATAAATACGGGCGGGACTGTGTTTCCCAGATAGGTACTTACGGGCAGCTGAAGGCAAAAGCCGTACTGAAAGATGTTGCACGTGCATTCAGTCGGACTCCGCAGGAAGCGAATATGATTACGAAACTCGTGCCGGATGATCCGAAAATGACTTTGAAAAAGGCGGTCAAGGAATCCCCGGAACTAAAAGAGATGGTGGAAGGTAATGCCTGGGTGAAAAATATCTTTGATTTTGCTGCCCCCATTGAAATGCTGAATCGACAGATGGGTATTCATGCATGTGGTGTTATCATTTCCAATCATCCGTTGGAAAGTCTGCTTCCTTTGGGGCGTGGCGCCCATGATGAAGTTATTACACAGTACACGGCACCTCTCTGTGAATCCGTGGGATTGCTGAAAATGGACTTCCTGGGGTTGAGAACATTGACTTTAATTCAGGATACCATTGACAATATTAAGAAGTCCCGCGGCATAGAACTGGATCTGGATCAGATGCCGCTGGACGATCAGGCAACCTTTGATTTGCTGAATCGCGGAGATACCGTGGCGGTATTCCAGCTGGAATCCGGAGGCATGCAAAATCTGTGTCGGCAGTTCAAAGTGGAAAACATCAAGCATATTATTGCTCTTGTAGCAATTTACCGTCCTGGTCCCATGGCTTTTATCCCACTCTTTGTCGGGAGAAAACTGGGAACGATCCCTATTGAATACGACCATCCGCTGATGGAAAAGTATTTAAAAGAAACCTACGGGATTATGCTTTATCAGGAACAGATTATGCAGGTGGTGCAGGAACTGGCAGGATTTTCTCTGGGTCAGGCCGACATCCTCCGGCGCGCCATCGGGAAAAAGAAGATTAAAGATATGGAGGCGCAGCACGACAAATTTATTGAAGGCTGTGCCAAAACAAATCATATTGAGAAAAATCTGGCGGAAACAATCTGGGAAAATATCAAAAAGTTCGCCGATTATGGATTCAATAAATCTCATTCGGCGGCATATGCACTTCTTTCATACCGGACTGCTTATCTGAAAGCCAATTTCCGTCCGGAATTTATGGCGGCAGTGCTGACCAGCGAGCTTTCCAATGCGGAAAAACTTACTTTCCTGATCAATGAATGCCGCAGCTCTGGAATCCAGATTCTTCCTCCGGATGTCAACAGCAGTGATGTTAACTTTACGGTGGACAATGGCGCTATCCGATTCGGCCTCGGTGCTATTAAGGGATTTGGAACGGGGGTTTCGCAAAGCATTATAGAGGCTCGGAAAGACGGCCCGTTCAAAGATATGATTGATCTGTTGGAAAGAACGGAAGGATTGAATTCAAAAGGTCTGGAAAGTCTGATCCGTTCCGGGGCAATGGATACCATGGGATTAAAACGATCCCAGCTGATTGCAATGCTGGAACCAAGCATCGCTGCTGCCAATACACGGAAACGCGATAAGGAAAGCGGCCAGGGAAGTCTGTTTGATATCCTGGGGGATGATGAGTCTATGAAACTGGACGAAGTGGAGATTCCGGATATTCCGGAGTTTGAGGAAAGTGAAATTCTGGATGACGAAAAAAATCTTCTTGGATTTTACGTTTCAGGCCATCCGCTTTCAAAATATGAAGAACAAATCAAACGATATTCATCCTCCGACATAGCCCATATTCTTCAGATGAATGCTGACTGTGCAGTGAAATTTGGCGGCATGATCAAGACTGTGGTCAAAAAGTACACGAAAACGGACAACAAAGCCTTCGCAATTCTGCAGGTGGAAGATCTCACAGGAAGCATTGAATGCATCTGTTATAACCGTACTTATGAACGCTGCAAGGATATTCTTCAGGACGGAGCTTTTGTATTTCTGGATGCTGTCACAAAGAAAAATGACGAGAATTCACCATGTGCACTCCTGGTAAACGACATTCAGATTCTGGAACAGGCTATTGTACGGGCGGAACGTGATCTGCGGGAGTTATCCCGTTATGAGGAGGAAATAAAAACCTATTCGACAGCCGATGCGCTAAGTGCTGCAAAAATGCCACCTGATATTGGCGTAAAGCTGGGAGTACTGGTTAAGTCTGTAACAGTCAAGCACACCCGTGCAGACAATAAGGAGTTTGCCATTCTCCAGCTTCAGGATTTTTCTGGAAGCATTGAGTGCATTTGCTACAACCGGGAATATTTGAGAAGCAGAGAGCTTCTTCATGAAGGAAATGTAGTCTTTATAAAGGCTTTGACTAAAAAGAATACCCCGGAAGGAGCTTCAACACTGGTTCTGCAGGATGCTGTTCTTCCGATCCTTCAGGTGATGGAAGCGGAAACCGAGGAAATTCATGTGCATCTTCATGAGAAAAATTTCAAGCAGGAGCAGTTTGATCTTTTGAAGGATGCCATTCTGGCGCATCCCGGTGCAACACCACTGATTTTGTGCGTGGAAACATTGCAGAAAACCGTTGCTTTTATAGAAACATCCATGGAATATTCCGTTGCGGTCAATCGGACATTTCTGTCCGATCTGGAACAGTTGCTTGGTTCCAAATGCTATAAACTGAAAGCTGATCCGGAAGTCCCGTCGCCACGTGTCCAGCATGTTCCGGAATAAGAACCATGGGAAAGGTCTATAAGACCTTTCGGTTGATGCTTTTAAGCAGAAAGTGAGACATTATGAAAAAAATCCTGTGTATTGCTGCAATTTTGTCTGCAGTGTTCCTTCAGGCTGCGGAAAATGAGAATTCCTTAGACTGGAAACAGACAGAAAATCCCATGTATCCCATGATGGAAAGGCTGGATACTGGTTTGAATTCTATGGAACGCTCTTCTTTTTCTGTAGAACAGATCAAAGACCGGCTGCTGGCAAAAAGTCCCCTTTTTGCATGGAGAATTGTTTATATGCGGGACCTGAAGAGCATGCCGCAGGCACTTCTTCCGGAAAACAGCCAGGAAGGTGGATTAGTGAATTTTGAAAATGAACCAGGTTTTGAATATGCGGACCTTCTTCTTATTCCTAAAAGCGCTCCTATTTTTCAGATTGAAAATGCTCTCGACCTGGATACAGAAGGGCAAAAATTTGGAGATGAGCTTGGACAGTATTTTACAAAATATGGTTTCACATGGAGAAATCTTCCTCACGTTTATCATTGTGAAACCTGTTATCTGGGAGAAAATGAAGATTGCTATGTATTTGGATCAGCAAATTTAGATGTTCTCATTCAAATCCAGGAACTATTGGGATTGAAAAACGGGGACTTGGTTCCGGATCAGGCTCTGGCAGAAGCACTGGATGTGCGGGACAAGGGACACTTCACTGCCGAATATGCCAAAAGAGAACTGTTGAAACGGAAAAGCATTTCATCCTTATCCAGCTTGAAAAGTGAGATTGAAAAACTCAGTTCCTATGGAGAATCAACGGAGGATTATTTCTATATTCTTCTGGATATGAATCTTGCACAAGCTGATGAACTGATCTGCGATCTTGCGGTTCATACAGACAGCTTTATTCTCCGGGAGTCCCTGTTTGATGCTGTCGTCAAACGATCCGTTATTGAAAACAGCATTCCGGCCGGATTCGGACGTTTTAATCCTGAAAAGGATAATTAGAACTACCGTTATGTCCCACGTGAAAGTTTAAAAAAAGTTTATCGCTGCATGTTGCTTGTTCAATACAAGGTGCCGGAGGCTATTCACCTGCTGAAGTAGCTTCCAGATGAAAATAGTACACTGCAAAAGGACTTAAGCCGAATTAAGGAAGCACCTTCAAGTTTTTATTATTACTAGCTTGCAGTATAGAATTTATTTGCGCTGGAACATCCTGAAAGTAAAACTGTTCACTGGGATGCTATGGAATCAATCGTAATGGTACTGCTTCACAATGGAGATATTCCGGATACTTATAATATCGTGAATTTTGATGAAAGTGAAGCCAGTAAAAATTCTCGTCTTCAGAAAGAGGATATCGAACGGTAGAAACCTTATGAAGAGGCTATTATTAAAGCACCGGAAACAGAATTGAGTATTTTATCCGGCATTATGCTTGCCATGTTTGACATCAAAGACGGACGTGTGAAACGTACCTATATTAATCGAGTCAATCAGTCCGGGGAGTAGATCCTGAGGGCACTTCCGAAGGATCAGGTTCATCAGGTTCTGGATCAATTGATCTATTCTAACAGGAATGAAGTGGAAAAAGCGGCTCTTGAAAGACTTAAGATACGCTGTTACTAAGTTTTTTAGAAAGTTATACCCCCCAACAGAAAGAAAAACAGTTTTGTTGGCCAGGCGAATACGGACCACTTGCGATCTTTGATTTTTTCAGTAGGGTAAAAATCAAAGAGATGTGCAACTGTATACAAAGAAACTTATTCTGTTGCATATTGTTCGCGCTCTCTCGCAGGAGACAGGTAGCTGTGGAACAATAGCTGTGAGGAATGAATGTAATAGTCCTCAGGTTTTTCTTCGTACAGGTGATCAATACTACTAAGGTAGGACTTTCGAGATTGAAGAAGGGGGAAAGACAGAGGAAGCAGTTCATTCTGTCGTTCTTCTATCATGCATCTGGGGGAAAATTCCTTGCTCAACCGGACAGCCATCTTTTTTTGGAAAAAATCCGATTGTCAAAGAGATACATTTTAAAGGATTAAAGAGAATATTCCTGGAAAATATCTGCAAGACCCGGGAAAATTTTCTTCAATTCTTCTGTTGTTTTTTCCTGACAGTCCGCCTTTTCCTAAGCTGGAATTAAAATACTTCCGAATAGTCCGAATGATTCCGGATCGGAGGGATCCAGCAAACGCTGGAACTTCCAGGTTCCGAAGGGGATAATGCTTTGCGGAATTTCACCAGAGAGAATATCTGCCCCCACAATGCGTTCTTCAAATGTTCCATCCGGATAAATCAGCAACTGCTGCAACGGATTTCCGGCATGATAAACAACTATTTCATCCGTAATCATTTTTGTCCAGATGGCAGGCTGATCTGTCTGCATGAGAAAAAGCCCCGCTGATGCGGCTCTGCGCTGTTTGGTTGCTTCTGTTTTCACTATAGAGTGAAACAATTCCCGGTAATGAGGATACGCTTCATTGCGTTTCCCGGTCAGCTCCAGTGCACAGATCCATTCGGCGGCTTTGTCGTTTAATTTGCGGTTGGTCATGATGCATTCCGTTTTTCAGATTCATTAATGATAAGAAGAGATAGAAATTTAAGAAATAAACCACTTTTTATGCTAGGGCAAAGAAGCAGGGGAATTTCATTATTATACTGTATCATACGATTTTTTTCCTGCAAGGGAGAAGCAAATTTTTTCTGAATTTTAAGGGCCTGATAAAAATTAGAAAAAGTTTACTGAAATGCCCTCTTGCAATCTACAGGAAAGGTCTATATATTGATTTACTGAAGAAGAGACTACAAAAAGAGTCCCTCTGTTTTTTATGCGACGTTTGTCTAGGGAATAAAAAACAGATCTGGTAGCAGAAATTTCTCATTATCTATATTAAAATTCACAACAAAAAGAATTCTGCAGGTTTTCTATGAAAAAAATAAATACTTTTCGGAAAAAATGTTTTCTTTTTTATACCGTGTGTTGCTTTACAGCCATTTCAGCTGTATGGAGTGCCTAGGGGAATGATACAGGTTTTGTTCCTGGAGATAAAGAGCATGTCCAGAATCATGAAATTCTTGAAAACTCATTATCAAAACGACTGATGAAACCCTATATTTCAACCTATTATGTAACACCTATTGTGTCCCCGGATGAATCTGTTAAAATTAAATTTTATATAACAGACTGGTTCCAGAAGGAGTATAGATTAGGAGAGGATGACTCACGTTTCATGGTACAGATTTTATATGGAGTCAATCCTCATTCCAGAAAAGAAATCGTTCTGAAAAATCTTACAGCGGGAGATCATGAAGTGGATCTCGGGAAACTGCCTGTAGGACTTTATTATTTAAGTCTTCAATGCAAGGATACACAAAAGCGTTTCTCACATGTCGTATATCATGAGTTCATGGTTATTGAGGATCGTGATCGGGAAATTTCAGAAAAAGATACCTATCGTATGACCCAGGCAGATTTAAAAAAATATGGAATCCGCAATGATGGTAATCATGGGACATTGAAGTTAATTGATGTTTCATCGGTGGATTTGAAAGCAGAAGACCGTTCAGTAAAAATTCAGGAAATACTGGATCATGCTGCAGAAAAAGATGGAAATCCAAAAGCGGGACATTATGTGATTTATGCGCCGTCTTCTAAAGAAGGACTTGCCGACTTTGGGAGTTTTAAATCTCGAAAGATTGTATATGCTGAGAACTATGACTTTGCCGGAGTAGAACGTGATGCCTTGAAAACGGCAGAAGGTCTTCAAAAACTTATGGATGATACGGCTGCAAAAGGATACCGTAAACTTGTGCTTCTACCGGGAACCTATAGGATCAGTCATGAGAAGACACTGCTTCCACCATCTTTTCTGACTTTGGACTTAAACGGATCTGTTATCAAACAAAATCCATTTACGGGAAACCGCAGCTTAATGATGGAGCTGTGTGATACCATTGACACCCATGTTGTCAACGGCATTTTTGAAGGAGACTATTTTGAGCATGACTATAAAAATTCGCCCAATAATGCTGAATGGGTTTGCGGAGTATCCATTGGAGGAGCAGCACGTTATTCTTCCTTTGAAAATATTGTGCTGCAGTACATTACCGGTTATGGATCGAGCAACGGCCTTTCTGATAAAAAAGGCATCGGATACACAGATGTACCACCTGCAGCTGTCGGAGGATTTACGCGTGGAGATATTTACAGAAACAACGGACAGCCAAATCTGAACTTTAATGATGTGTGTACATCACAATTCGTTGATATACGCCGTATTGTTCCGTATCAGTATTTTACAGTATCGAAATACCTCGGCTATCAGGGGATGGTTTCAAGCTCCTGGTATATAACGGTTCATTTTTATGATGAATCTCAGCGCTATCTGCAGTCAATAGAAGCCTATCAATATCGACAGATTCTTACTCCCGCTAATGCGGTCTATGTAAAAGTTACAGTTCCCGGAACAAATCCGCAGATGTTAAATCAGGCAGGACTTTCCATTAATACATTTCGTTTTCCCTGGAATTGCGCATACAAAAATGTATATCATCTGAACTGTCGGGCAGTGGGTATGGCACAATCCGCCATGCGAAATTTTCTTGTGGAAGGCTGTGAATTTGTTCGCTGCGGAGAAACCCTTGCAAAATGTGCTTATGACGCGGAAGATGGATGGGATCAGATGCAGGATGTTTACATCCACAATAATTATTTTCACGATAATTTTCTGAATGATTTTTTAACCTGTGCAGGACATAATTTCATTATTGAAAACAATATTGGGAAAATACATTTATGGGATAGAACCAACAGTTCCTGTGTACGTTACAACAGGGGACCAAGCGGAACTTTTCTGTGTAAAGGACACAATAGAACGCAATTTTTGCGTCTAAAAGATAATGTTTTCTCCGAATCCATGACAGTAGGAAGTGAGAATGCCCAAACCAGTGTTGACGACTGGGTTACCGTTGTCCGTGGAAAAATAGAAGCCCCCAAACTGACTCTGGGATAGACGGCATGCCTTTTTGAAGCTGAGGCGAAAGGAGTTTCCATCGGAGGAACAGTCAGTGCCATCAATTCCCGGTTCGAAGACTGTGAAATCAACTTCGCTGACGGACGGTTTTAGAATTGTGATTTGATCAATGTAAAAGGACATACGAATGGAAATGTGTCTTTTTCAAACTGTCGTCTTGAGAATATCCAGTCATCCATTTTTCAGCCGATAGCTTTTCAAGCACACTCCAGCCAGATTAAAGATTGTTGCTGGACCTGCAGTTACTGGACAAAACCCTGCATTTTCTATTTTGATCAGTGTACAGTGGAAAATACGGATTTTCCGCTTCTCAGTGTTCCAGTCTATTCTATCCGGAAAATTTTTCTGAATGAGCTGAATGCGGATACTGGAAATTCCCCGCTTATTAAAATTTACGACCTCCGGGAACAGGAAACAGATTCGCAGAAAGCTGAGGTGGTAGTGCAAAATTCTGAAATCAGAAATTTCGCAGGCACCGTTATTGAGACAGGTGATTTCTCTGAATCCAAAAAAAGCGTTCAGTTTATTGACCGGAATAATGATCTTTCTGAAAATATGATATTTCTCAAAAGTTTTGAGCAATATAAAAATTCCTCTTGGAGTTACCACATGGAGAACAATTCTTCTCGGAAACTCAAGATGAAGCTTTAATTCCAGATTC
>CASERY010000079.1 GCA_949290385.1 uncultured bacterium
ATCCCGTACAGAATAGCCATCTGGCGGACAACCGCAGAGTCAAAACTTAACCCATAAACGGTACAGTCCATTCTTTGTGCCGCAAGGAGTCTGCAGGTCCTGCCTGTAGCTGTATTGCAGATAATGGCGCGGATCGGAAGAGATTTAACGCATTCAGAGGTGCTTTTCACCAGATAGGCTGTAACGGGGGTATTCAATGTATCTGTTTCTGAAATATGATCAAAATGCAACGCTCCTGTTTTTTCTGTTTCCTGAATAATTCGGGTCATCATTTCAACTGCCTTCACCGGATATTTGCCTTGTGCTGTTTCTCCGCTGAGCATTACTGCACTGGTTCCGTCAAATACGGAGTTTGCCACATCACTGACTTCCGCACGGGTCGGGCGGGGATTTTCCTGCATACTCTGAAGCATCTGAGTTGCTGTAATGACTGGTTTTGCATGACGAATGCATTTGCGGATCATTTCTTTTTGGAGAATCGGAACTTCTTCAAGAGGAATTTCAATACCCAAGTCTCCACGTGCAACCATCAAGCCGTCTGCGGAATCCAGAATTTCATCCAGATGATCGACCCCTTCTTCATTTTCAATTTTTGCGATGATGGAGATCCTGTTCTGCGGATCATTCCTGGCCAGTTCCTGGCGGACCGCCTGGATATCTGCGCTGGATCTTACAAAGGAATGTGCAATGAAGTCAACCTTTTCAGCTGTGGAAAATGCAAGAAAGGCCTTGTCCTTTTCTGTCAGGGCAGGGGGAGTCATATGGGCTCCAGGAACATTGACAGATTTACGGGGAAGAATGGAGCCGTCGTTCATGGCCTGGCAGCGGACAAGAGTCTAAGATGCATCAAGAATTTTCAGTTCCATCGCGCCATCATCCAGTACAATTTTTTTTGCACCGGAGATTTCCTGGGCAAAACGGGGAAAACTAACCTGAAAATCTCCATTTTCCCCAATGGTTACCTGGTCTCCTTCCTTGAGAACAATGGGATTTTCAAAGCCGCAGGTACGAATATTGGGGCCTTTTGTGTCAATCATGATGGCAATACGGTCTGATACCTTGCGGATAGCCTGAATTAAAAGTTTGGCATCTTCCAGCGTCCCATGAGCGGTGTTGATGCGCGCTACATCCATGCCAGCGTCGTAGAGTTCGCGGATGAAGGATTCAGAAGGATTTTTGGTGGAAAGAGTCGCCACAATTTTTGTTCTTTTATCCGGCATGATGAATCAGGCTCCTTAATAGATGGGTGAAAATCGTTTGACTTTTTGAAATATACTTGATCCATGAGAAAATGCAATCAGAATTTGATGGAGTTTCCGAACTTGAACAAAATAAAGCAGAAAAAGGAAGCTGAACAATTTATTTTTAACGGATGTAAGAGTTAATTCCTTGAAATTCACTTTGCTTTTTTCTATAAATGAATGATTTTATGTGATTTATTCAATTCTTCAGGAAAATTCTTTTTTCAGTTTTGCTATTTCTTCAGTCAGACGTTCTGCCACACGCTGCTTGTAAACATAAACACTGCTGGGTGCCAATTGAAGTTTACGGGCAATTTCTGCAACGGGCACTCCTTTACTGCAAAGAGTAAAGGCCTGCATTGTACGCCGGTCAAATTTTGATTCGATTTTCTTTAAAGCAAGTTCCGGCAGATAACGCAACCATTCTTCTTCAGCCATGGCTTCCACTTCTGGAGGAGTAGAAAGATGGGCAATTTCAGATTCACTGTCCGGAAAAATTTTATCCAGGCTGATTCCGGAAAGAGCAAGGTTGCTGCTGCCTCCTTTGCTGCGAATGAAGTTTTTAGCCGTGTTGCCGGCAATTGTACAAAGCCATGCACGGAAACGACCTTTTTCCGGTTGATAGTTAAAGTCTGGCATGGCATCCCAGATCTTTATCAGGGCTATCTGCACGATTTCTTCCGCGTCATAGTGAGAAAAACCCATATGCAGAATAAAATTATAAAGATATTTCCGATAACAGACTACAAATTCTGTCCAGGCAGATTCATTCTGCTGATCTCTTATTTTTCCGACCAGAGAGATTCGAGTCCGCAAAGGATCCATGTCACTACCTGAATGAGAGTCTTTCATATTCCTGGAATCCTGAAGTTTAGTAAATGAAAAGCATGAGACAAAGCCAGTCTTGAGCAGATATATGCCTGCTCAGATAAACTATATAACGTCTTTGGATGAATTCCATCACAGGTATTCAGAATTTAGTAAAATTAACACTTTTCTCATTGGAATGGCTCTTTTCACGATCTTTTTTCCTCTCCTTGGCTGGAGAATGAAATTCTTCATGACTGAATGAGATAGGCTTTGCAGTCAATAGACGCTATTTTTTGTGATGGATAAAGTGATAAAAAAGATTGGCATTTTACAAAAGTCCAGCTATAGTAAATTCTCAATCCCCATAACGATCCGGATAACTTATAATGCTGAAATCCTTTAAAAAGAATGATGCTGCACATTTGTACAGAATGGACAGTGCGGCCCCTCTCCAGGTTTTTATTGCAACCTCGTCCGGGACACGGATGATCTGCAACGACCCTTCCATTGCCGGTATGTGCTATACCAATCTTCTGTGCCAGTCCTGCACCGAGATTCTCCGGCTTTTTGATTTTGGCTTGAAAGAACGTGAGACATGTGTAGTCAATATCCTGCGCGGAGGGCTGAATTTCGGCCTTCGTGAAGCTTTATACCATGCTTATGGATGGCTGTATCATACAACCAGTTTTATCAGCGCTCAGCGCGCCAGAAATTCACAGGATCCGGAAGAATGGCATATTACAGAAAACGCCTATCGCAAGGTTTACTTTCCCCACACGGCTTCCTGGGTGATCGGAGATGTGGTCGCCACTGGAACGTCTCTTCGCTATGCGCTGGAAGAACTGCTGAAAGAAGCAGAAAAGCAGTGTCTGGATCTCCGCAATATTGTTTTTTTTACTTACGGAGGGACTAAAGCTGCTGAAATTTTAGAGGAAGTGGACCGCCGTTGTAGAAAACTTTTTGCTCACTACCAGAAAACAAGCCTGATTTATCTGGAAGGGTGTTTTCAAGTGGCATAGCCTGATACAAAGCTTTCCGTGCGCCTTACGGGGACAGATCTTTTGCGTCTGAATTCAGTGATGGCTCCGGAGTTTATTGAGTCTCAGTATGAAAATCCTGCATATCCTATTGAGCGGTGTATTATTTATGATGCAGGATCAAGAGCGTTCTGGCTGCCTGAATATTGTCATGATGTGATCGACTATTGGAAGCAGAATCTTTCTTTTGCGGAGCAGGGGATGACTTATGCACAGCTTTTAGCGGAACGTTTTCCATCTCTGGATGTTTCCCGCTTTTCCGGAGCAGACTTGAAGACAATCGCACGTACTCAAATTCAAAAAATGGAAAAAATGATCAAAGGATAAGTATTTCCTATGGATAGTAAAACTGAGATGGCAGACCGGGATTTTTCCTTGGAATTCGTACCGCTTGAACAACGTCGGGGATTCTGGTCCATGTTTTTTGTTATGATGGGCTTTACTTTTTTCTCCGCCAGTATGTGGACGGGAGCCAATCTGGGATCCGGTCTTACACTTTCAGGCTTTGCAGCGGCAACCTTATGCGGAAATCTGATTTTAGGAGCATACTGCGGCAGTCTGGCATTTATGGCTTCTAAAACGGGATTGTCCATTCACTTGCTTTCCCGTTACACTTTTGGGGTTAAGGGCAGTTATATTCCGTCTTTTGTGCTTGGATTTACACAGATCGGCTGGTTTGGGGTAGGAATTGCCATGTTTGCTGTTCCCGTACAGGCATATCTGGAACAGTTGCATATTCAATGCAGTATCTGGGTTCCAGTTGTCATCGCCGGAATTCTGATGACAAGTTCTGCGTATTTCGGGATCCGGGCATTGATGATTATTAGTGTAGTGGCTGTGCCGGCAGTTGCTGTTTTTGGCGGCATTTCCGCATTCAAGGTGTTTCTGGATAACGAGAATGCCTGGAATATTCTGAAGAATTTTACCCCGGAAACACCGTTGACATTAAGTGCTGCAGTTGCACTTGCTATTGGCTCTTTTATTTCTGGAGGAACCTGCACACCGGATTTTGTTCGTTTTGCAAAAAATCCGAAGAATGCGGTTTTTACAACTGTCCTGGCATTTTTCATCGGAAATTCTCTGATGTTTATTTTTGGCGCAGTCGGAGGTATGTTTTTCAAAACGAACGATATTTCCAATGTCCTTGTAGCTCAGGGTATGCTGATTCCCGGTATTATTGTGCTAGGATTGAATATCTGGACTACAAATGACAATGCTTTATATACCTCAGGCCTGGGATTTGCCAATATTACTGGATATCCTAAAAAGTATTTGGTTCTGGTAAACGGTCTTATCGGTACGGTTCTTTCCGTATGGCTGTACAACAATTTCTGTGGATATCTGAATTTCCTGAATACCATTATCCCGCCTGTAGGGGCTGTTCTCATGACGGATTTTTTCCTTTTTAGAAAACAGCATTATGAGGATTTAAAACAAGTTCAGCTTCCTGCTGTTCAGTTATCCGCTGTTGCAGCCTGGGTTTGCGGGTCTGCCGTTGCATTTATTCCCTGGGGACTGCAGGCTATTAATGGAATGATTACGGCTGCGGTTGTGCTGATTGTTTTCAAAAAGATTTTTCCGGAGAAATCTGATTCTGGCAATCCATCTGAATCGGTTTAACGTCATATGGACTTTTCCTGTAAAGGTCAAGCAAGACGAATCTTTTAGGGTTATCAGGTATGTGGAATAAGCGTTTTTATTCCACTGTTCTCCCATTCTGATTTTTTAAGAATCATGATAACGGATGTTTTATCTATCTCTCTATATGTTCATTGCTTCCATTTATATCATATTTGAAAGATTTTTTACTTATATTTTTCCATTTACTTCGATTTTACAGAGAATTTATGGAGAATACTTATGGCTTCACATGTAAAATTCAGGAAAACTTGAATAAATAAAAAAACGAAATGTGCCACCAGTTTTTTATGAATAGTATAATTCCTGATAAGTCGGTAAACGGCTCAGCTGTTTGACCATTGGATGTAAAATGTAGAGAGCAGGGTATGATTATTTTAAATTGTTAAATATTGAGACGAGTTTCAAAAAATTCAGACTGTATGTTGGTAGAGGCTCCAATAGAATGCTGTTCGTCAAGATGACTATCCAATTTTTCCAGCGTGTAGTGTAAGCCTGGGAGAAAATATATACCACGTCTTGTCTTCAAGGCCAATATGGCAATATTGCCGGACCGACTGAGACGGGCTTGAGCACTGAGAAAAAATTTAACAGTTTCAGTAGCTTTCCTGCAGATACATCGGAATCTAATGCAGGAATACAAGATCAAATTTTCAGCTTTGTACTTGTAATTTGTCAAATTACAAGCAAATTCCTCCTTCTTCAAGCCATATATCTATTTCAGCAACATATCTTATCATGTCGTCTGGCTGCAACAGTGATTATGAGTCTTCAAGCTAATGCTGTTTCAAGCTTCATAATATTAGCGTCATCAATAGTTTTTACACTGAAGCAAAATCAAGAATAAAAAAAGTGCAGATCTGTAATAGATCTGCACTTGAAATGGAAATCTTCGGAGAGCTCCAGAAAAAGTCAGTTGGCTGCGGCTTTTTTCTTGGATTGATAAAACTTATCAATGCGCTGTGAAACATCGCGGAA
Organism: uncultured bacterium; assembly: GCA_949290385.1. Lineage (GTDB taxonomy): Bacteria > Verrucomicrobiota > Lentisphaeria > Victivallales > UBA1829 > CASERY01. The sequence goes on from CASERY010000079.1 coordinate 5,705, forward strand.
TGCAATATCTGCTGAATAAATCTGTTTGAAGCAGTCCATGGCTTTTTCCATGTTCCCGATAGATTCATAGGTAATTCCCATATGGTACAGCGTATCCATTTTGACTTTATCCATGACCGGCATTTCTGAGATGGCTTTTTCAAACTGTTCGATAGCCATGTCATCTTGACCTTTTTCATGGAAACAGCGACCCAGATAGACAATGGCAAGCAAACGTTTCTGAGGATTACGCTGAGCAAGCTGGAACTGTTCCATGGCTTTCTCGATCTCATGACCTTCCCAGTAAAGTTCAGCAATTTCATAACGGAGCTGAAGATCCTGAGGATAAAGTTTTATGCGTTCCTCATAGCGGCCAAGGCGGTAGGCATAAATTTCATCTTTGATTTTCTTGACTTTTTCTTCTGCATCAGGACCTTTCGCAGCCAGAATATCGTCTGCCTGTTTCTGGAGAATAGCACAATGAGCTTTCTCAATGGCCTTATCAATAGCAGGGTCGAGTGTCCCGACTTTTTTCACAATGAACTGGTAGGTATCAATACATTTCTGGTAGTCGCCGATTTTCATATAGAGATCGGCTAATTTACGGTACATATCAAGCGATTCATTCCCGCGTTCGATTTCGTCTTCATACAGTTTGATATTATGGCGAATATCGTCTTCAGCGCGAATGATTTTATCTCCCATTTTACTGTCGACTTTATTTTCATCGGTCTTCTTGATTTTTTCAGTAAAGGACTTTTCTTCATCCGTATCCCAGCCGCCTTCTTCCATCGTGGCGATAGCGGCTGCCTCACGGAGTGCTCCCTGCAGTTCCAGATCATCCGGATGAAGAGCACTGAGTTTCTGACGTACTTTCAGGTAGTTTCTTCCATCCTTCAATTCTTCATAACGCTTTGCCAGATTATTCAAATACGTTTCATTTTCCGGAGCCATTTCTGTGAGAAGTTCCATGGCTTCGAGTTCAATAAAAAGCGTGTCAGTCTTTTTTCCTGCATCTTTCAGCAGATTGAGTCCGGGAGCAGAGTACAAATTAATCGCCAGTGCTTCTTCTGCGGCCTAAAGCGCTTCCATTGGTTTCTTTGCGAGGCAACCGCGACCTTTCATGAGAATCCCAAGGGATTTTGTCGTACCGAGAAAACGGGTAAACGGAGACTGGCGATTGGCTTTTCTGCGTTCTGCATCACGAAGTGCATTACGGGCATCCATGAAGCCCGGTTCCTTTTGCACAACGCCTTTAAGGAGCTCAATGCCATAGTCCTCAGCGCCTTTTGAGATGACTTCCAGAGCTTTCTGATAAATACCGCGAATTCCGCTGGATACATCTCTCAGCGATTTTTTTTCAATAGCCATAATAAAACAGGCCTCCAATCCCGTTAGTAATTTTGTAAAACTGTAGTATATTAGTTGTATATATAATGTACCCTGATTGAAAATCAAGTGCCGGTATTTGAAATTCGAAAAAAATTTAACCGTATTCTAATGAAATGATGTATTCAGAGCAGAATTCAGACCTTTTAGAGGATACAATAGCTGCAGTGTGCACAGGGCCTGGCGGCGCGCTGGCGGTCGTAAGAATATCCGGCCCGGAGGCCCTGCGGATTGTGTCTGCCGTCTGGCATGGGACGCATCCATTTCCTTAGAAGCCTGCCAGAGTTCTTCACTTCGGGCATATCCTGGATGAGCAGGGGGAAAACTGTCTTGCCGTGTATATGCCGGGACCGCACAGCTATACGGGAGAGGATGTTGCAGAAATTCATGTGCATGGCGGAGATTTTGCTCCTGTGCGTGCTTTGAATGCAGTGCTGGACCGCGGTGCCCGGATGGCTGAACCTGGAGAATTTACGAAAAGAGCTTTCCTGAACGGAAAAATCGATCTGACGCAGGCAGAGGCTGTTATGGACTTGATTCAGGCTAAAACAGCTTCTGCGGGAAAGCTGGCAGAAAAGCAGATGGCTGGACGTTTGGGATCCAAGATCCGCAAAATCAGAATATCTTTGATCGGCGCACTGGCCGAAATAGAATCCCGTTTGGACTTCCCGGATGAGGATTTGGATTTTGTCGTTCCGGAAGAATTGACTGCGGTGCTGTCTTCAGCAGAAAGAGAAATCGAGAATCTTTTAAAGTCCGGCAGGTCCGGCAGAATTCTTAGAAACGGTGTCCGGTTGGTTCTGGCTGGTTCTCCGAATGCCGGCAAATCCAGTTTGCTGAATGCACTGCTTGGGTTTGACAGGGCTATCGTAACAGAAGTACCGGGAACAACGCGTGACACATTGGAAGAAAATCTCACCATTCATGGTATTTTGTGTAAGATTACGGATACCGCCGGCCTTCGCGAAAACAGTTCTGATTTGGTAGAGGGAATGGGCATAGTACGCACAAAAGAAAGCATTCAGTCGGCCGAAATAGTTCTTTGGCTTCTGGATGCATCGCGCCCGGACTCGTATAAGGAAGACCTGGATCGTTTGAAGAGAGAATTGCCAGAAGGAATGCCTTGTATTGTTTGCTGGAATAAAACAGACCTTTTGTCTGACAGACAGCTTGCAGACTTGCCTGAGGTGCCGAATTCGTTGAATTCAGTAAAAATTTCAGCTCTGAACGGGACTGGCCTGAATGAGCTTTCTGACCAAATTGAACAGCTTGTTTGGCGTCGTGCAGACCATAGTGAAAGTGACTGTGCCATTGCAGAGCGCCATGAAAAACTTTTGAAGGAAGCTGCAGTCCGTCTGGAACAGGCAGAGTCTGAAATTAAACGGCTTGCCTGGGAACTTGCTGCAAGCTGTCTTCATGAGGCTGTATTCAGTCTTGGGACGATTACCGGGGAGAATGTTCAGCCCGATATCCTGGATGAAATTTTTTCCAGATTCTGCATCGGGAAATAAGAAAATTCCCAGAGGAATTTCTGAGCCGGAACAGGAAAGAAGGGAAGTATCGGTCTTTCTTTTCCCAGATCCATTTTTTCTCCTTCATCCATGAGAAAAGGAATATCCCCAATCCTGAAAGCATATCTGTCGTGAAGAAAATTCCTTCTTTCTCCATGAGAAAAGGAATACCATGGGGAGAGCTGAGAAAGAGAGAGGGAGGTGCAGGATCCTTTTTCTGGAACAGAAAAAAATGTTGAAAATGCTATGTTTTTATGACTGCCTGCAGAGAAATATATGACTGGAATCCGGTTCTCTTTTGACTTCCCATAGGAAAATGTGAGTTCAGTGAATCATGCACCCCGCAACAGAACGGGATTGCTTGCTGCAAGAGATTTTTCAGCAGAGACCTGTCCTTTTAAGGTTTATGATTGAGTGTCTCCTCCAAGGGAGAGTGAAAAACAACATCCTTTTTCATGAAAATGTTGTCAATGGGTAAAGTATTCATAGAATTCAAAGGCATAGATGGAGGTGCTCTGAAGCCGGAAAACAGCATCGAGTTTCACCCCGGGTTCTCCATCGGCCGGTTCAATGCGTACACGGTAAAAGCCGGATTCTGTGTTGGATAAGTTTTCCTGAACTTTTTCCAGCAGGGAATCTTTAAGAGATTTGGAAAGAAGCGTCTGATCTTTTCTCCAGAGGGCGAGGGCCTCTGAAAAGTCCTTTTTTTCGTCATCTGTCAAATCTGCGGCTGCGGCCAGAGAATCTAAGTCAGAGGAATAAATGGAATCAATCTGAGGGATCGAGGCCATACCGGACGGAGGAATGAGCTGAAAGAATGCTGAGACATCCGAGACATTCAATGATACAAAATAAATAAATCCTGGTATATCAAAGAGCTCTTCACGGAATTCCGGATCTCTGTTTTGAGGAAGGAATGGCCTGTTTATAGCAAGAAATTCTTCTTTTTCCATACCGTCAACTGTTCTCTGGCTGTCTGCATCAAAAAAATCGGTTATGCGGTCTGTCACACGGTCCTGCAGCTGGGTTTCGGAAAGGTCTGTGCCTTTGTCCTCATTGACTGCCTGACGTCTTTCTATCAGACGTTGCATTAAAGTCGAAACTGGCTGAATTTGAAAGGCTCCAGCTTCATCGGTTACCCGGACGAACATTTGCTTCGTTTCTGAATTAGTTCCGGCTGTAGATACAGAAACTTCCCGGTCAATGCCGTCTGCAAGCCATCGTTCGGCATCCGCGTAGAAATCGTTTATTCCGTGATACTCATTTTCTCCAAGTGTCCTGACAGGATGAGTCCGGTTGTCTTCCCGGAGGTAAAAAAGCACTCGATTTACAGCACTTTCAGCGGCATAAAAACTCCGGCTTTGCTTCATAAGATTTTCTTCTTCCGCTACAAGGTAAAGTCCCATGGTGGCCGCCGATGCCGCCAGAATCCCGAGCGCTGAAAGCGCAAGCAGTGTAAGAATTAAGGCACTGCCTTGAATCCTTTTTTGTTGTTTCCAATGTGGAGCTGCCTCCCTGTGCCGGAGAAATAGTCGTATCCGGAAAATATCTTTCCAGAACCAGAGGCTTTGCAAAGCAGTTGGATTCTTTTTCAGAGAATCTTTTTTACAGATCTCGTGTATCATTTCTTTTCCCATAGGCTGTATAATAGGATATTCCTGTTGTTCGGCGTAGAAATTTTTCTTCCGTGCCATCCTGATACGTTATAATCCAGGCAACTGCAAGAGGCAGAATATTTCGGTTCTCTTCGTCCCAGTCTTCCTGCCAAACAAGTTCACCATTTTCATATTCCGCATAGAGAAACTGGATTTTCTCCACATGATCTGCCAGAATTTCTTCATGCAATGATTCCGGGAGGGGGTCTTCTTCAAAATAAAGAATCGGCGCATCACGGTATTGAAGAATAAGCTGATGATTTCGGAGCCCCATTGCTGCGTAACCAATTGCCGGGCCTTTCCCCTGAACCGGATCATGACGATATGCAGCAATCATCGTTTGAGGGTTGCCGAAAAAGACGGGTTTGCTTTCGCTGTTTTCATCCAAATGATGAATGGGAAGCATATTCCGTACAATTTTATCGGCGGCGTGTTCCATTGCCAGATATTCCTGGAGGCGTCCGGTCATTTCCTGCTGAATTTTCCAGCTGCCCGTCAAGGAAAAAAACGATCCTGCAGCCATTCCTGCAAGAATCGCAAAAATCATTACTGCCAGAACAACTTCTATTAACGTAAAACTGCAGTTTTTCTTTTTACAGTTCATTTTTCGGTTCCTCACAGTCTGCATCCCTCCAGCAGTCAATCTATAGAGAATCCAGTACTTGTTTATCACTTCGGCGCAGCAGAGTCAGCTGGAGCGTCATCAGCTGAAGTCCTACAGATGGATTTTCGAACCCACTTGAAAATTCCGGATCTGTATATTTCCTGCGAACAATAAAATCCGGATGCAGAAATCTGGAATCCAGATCAGCGGATGGGTCTGCAAGAAGAGCATATTCTGCCGCATTGATTAATTCATGACTGTACCGCCAGGAATCCATTCCGTCTGTAACTCGGAAAGACGCAGCAGCAAATTGTGAAATCAGGAATCCCAGACCTATGCAAAATAGAAAGAAGGCAATCAGAACTTCCAACAAAGTAAAGATTTTTCGGTTTCGACCGACGGAGGCAGACTGGTTGAATTGAAAAACAGGAGAAAAAGGCAAAAAAATCATAAGGATATCTCCTCATATTGAATGGGGATCGGCTTTTTCTGAATATCTCCGGGGATGTCATGAATTTTGCGCAAAATTCTTCCGGTAAGGGGGGAACAGTGCAATTCTACTGTCCGTTGGTTTGAATCATCCCGTATGTAAATCGTCCGTTCCTCCATTTCTCCTGCAGGAGAGATGATTAGCTCACTGGGTTTTGGCGGTTCTTGGATTTCTTCTCCCTGACTGGATTTGAGAAGTTTGCGGAATGCCGCACTGACAGAATTTTCAGCTTCATTGCTTACATAGTCGGGAATTTCTTCAAAAGTTATCTGAATAGAGTCCGGAATCCGCAAAGACTTTGTTTTGGATATGCTGTTCCATTTCCAGGTTCTTGTATCCGGATTGTAAACAATTTTCTGCATCTTCTGTGTGCGTGTCTATTCCATTCTTGCTGAACGGATGAACTCCAGAAGCTCATCCGAATGGTTTTCTGCTGTAGGTGCCGATGTTCCTCCCCCACCTGGCGCCATGTAAAGAAGGGACATGGCACTGATCAGAACTGCAATAGCCAGAACTGCAACCATTTCAATCAAGGTGAAGCACCGGCAATCAAACTTTTTTCCCATGGATATCATGAAAGAAAAATCCCTTGACTCATTGAAAACAGAATGGATTTAATTTTTTACGAAGCCAGACAATTCTTCCGGATTCCGGCTGGAAGAACAAGTATCTGTGTTCCCAAAGAAGTAGACTGTTCCGCTGGATATGCAGAAAATGCTTTATCCGACTTTCATGTGCGCACAAAAGCCCAGAATGAGAAATCCGGAGTAGAAGTTTCTACAGACCTTCTTCAATTCTGTTGATTTTTGCTGCTCAGATCAGCGGCATATCCTTCTCCGCCAGCTTTTCCGTCTTCACCGTAACTGATAATTTCATATTCTCCATCACCAAGCACATTATAAATATAATCATTTCCCCAAGGGTCTTTAGGAAGGGACTTGCCCTTCAGAAAAGGCCGCCAGCGCTTGTCGTTGTTTGGGTTCGTAATCAGCAGGATCAGTCCTGGATCCTGCGGGGGAATTGATCCCATTTTGACGGAATAGTCAAAAACAGCCTGATCCAGCATTTCCAATTGTGCCTGAGCCGCAGTGACACGGGCATCTTTTAAATAGCTGAAGTACATGGGTGTGGCAATTGCTGCAAGAAGGGCAATCAGCAGTACCACAATCACCATTTCAATCATAGTAAAGAATTGAATTCTGTGTTTCATAAAAAAATCCTCCACATCTCTGTCGAATATTTTCTGAATATATCTCTGTTGTTTTCAGCTTCCGGCCTTTTACAAACTGGAATGTCCGGATTATGATCAGCGTATGGCATTCATTTTCCAGATGGCCAGGAATACAGAAAGCACCACAGCCATAACCATAAGAGCCAGAATCATAATGATCAACGGCTCAAGCATAGCCAGAAGACGTTTAAACTGAATGCGTGTTGCGCTCTATTGCTCCTGAAACAACCGGTCGAACATTTCTCCTACATCTCCGGATTCCTCTGCAACTTTCAACATGGCGGCAGATCCGGGAGGGAGAAATGCTATTTCTCCAAGGACATCTGAAAGTTTTTCTCCTTCCTGGATTTTGGAAGAAACCGATTCAAAACTTTTCCGAATCACATTGTTTGTCAGCAGATCCTGAGCAATTTTCAACGCGGACAGCAACGGTACGTGGCTTTTTGTCATAATGGCCATTGCCTGAAGAAATGTACTGATCTGGACAGAAATTACAAGGGGGCCGGCCACAGGAACTTTTAAAATAATTTGATCCCTCCATGTCCGGAGAAGTCCCTGATGGCTCATTCTTTTTTTTACAAGAATAAGCAGCAGAATAATGATCGGAATAAAAAACCAGTTGCCTGTGAGAAAACTGCTGATGGAAAGCATGGCTCTTGTCAGGGCTGGCAGTTGAGCTCCCATATCTTCAAAAACTTTGGCAAACTGAGGGATAAAAACGGTGAAAAGCAACAGAACCACTGCCAAGGTGACACAGGCAACAATAACAGGATAAATGGAACTGGTTACAATAAAATTTTTAAAATCTCTCTGTTCCGCCAGAAATTTTCTCAAATCATTCATCACTGCAGGAAGACATCCTGCTTCTTCTCCAGTCCGGATCAATCCTGCCACAATAGGCGGGAAAAGATCCGGCATTCCCTGAATCAAAGAAGAAAAACTTTTTCCCTCATGAAGATTTTTCCGGAGATCACGCAGAATTTCTGCCGAATCCTGTGTAGACGCACTTTCCTCCATGACAGACAGCTATTTCTCCAGAGGCACATTGGCACAGAGCAGAGGCGCAAGTCTGTTTGCAAATTCGAGAACATCGAACTTTTTTCGAACTTTGAACTGGAACCAGTTCCCGGATCTGGAAGGTGTTCCCTGATTCTAATGCAGTTCCTTCAGGGGAATCAGTCCCTGCTTGTGCAGTTTGATTCTTGCTTCCTGATCGCTTTCAGCCTGGATTAGCAGTTCCTTCTGTTTTCCGGAACGATCCATTACTAAATAACGGAAAGAGTCGCTGTTCATCCTGCCGTATCTCCAATTGACATGCCGGAAACAGAGCGCAACAATTCAGATTTTGTTGTTTCACCGTTTTCAACTTTCCGCAGACCGTCTTCCAGAAGCGGAATCATACCTTCAGCAAGTGCAATTTTTTCAATTTCCGTATTGGTAGCCCGGCGATGGATGGCGTCTCTCAGGGGATCGGTCATTACGAGAAGTTCAAAGATGCCGGATCTGCCTCGGAATCCGGAAGATCCACATTTTCTGCATCGGCCAAGCCCTGTCTGTCCGCTGCCGTGACATACTGGACAGATTTTCCGTATAAGGCGCTGTGACAACACTCCGGCCAGCGATGCTGTAATTAAAAAAGGTTCAATGCCCATGTCAATCAGTCGAATGACTGCTCCAACGGCATCGTTTGTATGGAGAGTGCTCAGCACCAGATGTCCTGTAAGCGCTGCATTGATGGCGATGTCTGCTGTTTCCTTGTCTCGGATTTCTCCCACCAGAATCACATCCGGGTCCTGCCGCACAATGGATCTGAGACCATTGGCAAATGTCAGTCCGATTTTTGGATTGACCTGCATCTGGGCAAGTCCCGGAAGCTGATATTCCACCGGATCTTCAATGGTGATGATTTTCCGGTGACGGTCATTCAGACTGCACATAACACTGTAAAGTGTGGTTGTTTTTCCGCTTCCGGTAGGGCCAACTACCAGAATAATGCCATGCGGCAGCTTAATCAGTTCTTCAAATTTTGTGAGCAGAGTCTGGTTCATACCCAGTTCCCGCAAATCAAATTTCATGGCATTCTTATCCAGAAGACGAAGTACGATACTTTCACCGTTCAAAATAGGGATTGTGCTGATTCGAATGTCTATTTCCCTGGAGCCTGCCTGAAATGACGTGCGTCCATCCTGAGGCAGACGTCGCTCAGCTATGTTCAGTCCTCCCAGCAGCTTGATGCGGGAGGCTATTGCCGGATAGTCACTGACAGGCAGTTTGAGATAGTCGTTAATAACTCCGTCAACACGAAAGCGGATGGCTAATTCATTCTCCTCCGGTTCAATGTGGATGTCGCTGGCACCTGCTTCGAGTGCCTGCGTGAACATCTCACTGACCAGACGGACAATGCCTGTTTCATCAGCCAGTCTGCGAAGTTCATCTTCTTCGGAGAGATTTCCGGTATTTTCCAGATTTTTTTTGTTTTCCTTTTCTGTGTCCTGTCCAAGATAAAGTCTTTCCACCATGCGGTCCACCATGCTTCTCCGGGCAAGATCAAAGCAGATTTTCCGTTCAAAAAAACTTTTCAGAACCGATTGAACTTTTACCAGTTCATAGGGATGGGCAACTGCCGCATAAAACATTTCATCTGTCAGTTTCAGAGGAAGAATAGAATGAGCCGATAGAAAGGTCCCGGAAAAGCCCTCTATTTTTTCCGGAAGCTCAAAAAGTTTTTCATCAAAGGGCTCTACATTCAACGCCTCGCAGTAAATATTCAGCAGGTCCGTTTCACCTAGGCGCCCCTGATCCAGAAGCTGACGATCTGCTTCTGCAGGAGCCATCCCGGAGGCCAGCCATTGCGGATAGCAGTCCCGAAAGCGTTTACAGAGTTTATCTTTGATTTTTGCGGATGCCTCCGCAATATTTTGAGGGGTTACTTCCAGAAACATTGAGTGGGATCCCCCTTGGTTGTAAAGCGATTTTTACTGCGGTCATCCTGAGAGAATTCTATAATGGTGTTGACCGAGTGTTCATAGCCTTTGGTCATCTGCTCCAGCTGGCTTTCTTCCGTGATGATATTGCCTGTAATGAGGATGAGCATTTCACTGCGGGTGGCAGAGGAGTTCGTAGAGCCCAGCATGCGCCGGAGGAAGGGTATGTTGTTGATTAAAGGCAATGTATCCAGGTTGTCAGATACTTTTTCACGGATCATGCCGCCGCAGACAACGGTTTGACCATCTCTCATACTCAGGGTCGTGATAACTTCGCGGGTTGAAACTTGAGGCGAGTCAATGGTGGAAGTTGTATTTGCCTGAGCCTCAGAAACAGACTGTTCTATGGAAAGAGTAATGCGTCCACCCCGGGTGATTTTCGGCGTAACTTTCAGAAGAACGCCGGTATCTTTATAGGATACACTTCGTACAAGGGTTGTTCCGGTAGTGCTTGAACTGGAGGTGTCTGTAATATCTGCGGTAATAATAGGCACTTCATCTCCGACATTCATGGATGCGGTCTGATTGTTCAGAACGTTCAGCACCGGATTTGAAATAATTTTAATATTGTTCTGCCCGGCAAGGGCATTGACATAGGCAAGTTTGCTATCCGGGTTTGACGGGTCATAAATCCAGAATTTAGCCCCGTACTGATCTGAATTCGTCCCGGGGGTTAAGTATTTCCAGTCTGTTCCGGAACTGGATTCCCAGCCGTTGATAGCGTTTTGGGTCATGAATTCCATACCGAACTGGACCGTGTCTGTCAGTGTAATTTCAAGAACAATGACTCGGAGCTGAACCTGTGCCGGAATTGTGTCGAGTCTGTCCAGATAGGCTTTTATGGTTGCATAAGTTTTGGGGCGTGTTCTGATGGACAGTCGATTGGTGTTGTTGTCCGCCCAAATTCTCACAGGAGTATCAAAAACGGACCCGGGAACTGTTTCCGCATTCGATTTTATGGTGGATGGAGTGCCAATGTCTGTTTTTTCCAGAACTTTTCCTGCAGCATCAAAACCAACCATGGAACCTGTTACTGTGAACATGGTGGACAAGGCATTTACAAGAAAGTCGGCACGGCTGTGAACAATGTCATAAATATAAAGCTGTTCCTGTTCCTGCTCGCCGTTATCCAGTGTGCTGACCCATTGGCGGAGTTCCCGGAGGGCGTCCTGATTGGCTGCAGAGGCAATCAGCAGATTGAGCCGGTTCACGGAAGTAAGCGTGATCATGCCTGGATTTTCCTGGGCATTACCGGTACTTGCTACGGAGAAGCCCAGAATAGGAAGAATCTTTTTCAGTTCCGCTTCTATTTGAGATGGAGCAATTTCCTGACAAACGATAATTTCTCTGTTGAGATTTTCTGTCGCTGGTCTGTCTAGTTCCTGAATAATGCGTTCAATTTGCGGCATAGTCTGGACGGTATCCAGAATCAGCAGGGTGTTGCTGGAAGTCAGTTCAATAATGCGCAAATCTCTTGGAAGAAGTTTCCGAATAGATTCTGAGAGCTTGGAAACCGTGATATTTTTCAAGTGGAAAACACCCAGCTCTACGTTGGGATTCATATTGTCCAATGTCAATTCTGTGGGAATGGCAGATGCATTGCGGACTCGCAGAATTTTTCCATCAAAATTCATAGATAGATTGGAAACCCGGATCAGATTGGCAAAAATGGTCCACAATTCCTTTTTGGATAAGGTATCATGCATGGAAATGGTCGCAGTTGCGGTGATATCTCCTTCCAGAACATAACTGAAACCCAGCATCTGGGCGAAAACAGGAATAATCTGGCTCAGTTTGGCTCCGCTGAAATTAAAATCTGCATTTACCGTTTCATCTTCACTGAAGTAGTTTTCGCCTGTAGTCCCGATCAGTGGCTCTGTGGAATCCTTCTGGATGACAGGGGTCATACGTTCAGGTACAGCGAATTCCTTTTCCTCAAGGGGAAATTTTTCACTGGAAATCTGTTCTGATGCTATTTCTGCCGTTCTTTTGGTTTCTTTCCCGTAAGTATCATGAAACCATTTCTCCCGGAGCTCATCAGGAACTTCGTTTTGACCCAGGCGATTGTCCTGGTCCCTGAGATCAGACAAATTGCATCCGGAATTGCAGAGGATGGCTGTCAAGGCAAGAAGGAACAGAATCCGGCGGCCGATCCTTATGTTTAAAAATAATCGTACAGTACTCATGTGAAAGGGGATCCTTAATTATTGTTTTTTGACAACCGGCGGTTCGGCTCCAAGACTGATGCTCCATGATTTTTTATCTTTGACAAGAACCACAGAATCTTCCTGTATTTTATGCAGATAAACTCCGCTTCCAATCTCATCTCCAACCCTGAAAAGATCCGCATAGCGGTCTCCATTAGCTTCCGGCAGAGTGTTTCCGCCAGTAATTGAGACGCCCATAGAACCATTCATCAAATAGATTCCAGTCAGTTTCAGTCTGGGCCAGTCATCCGGATATGCACCCAGTGGCACAATCTGCTATTCTTCTTCAGCTTTACGTTTGGCTTCTTCTTCCTGGGCAAGTCTTTTCTATTCTTCTTCGGCAAGTTTCGCATCCTGTTCAGTTGTAGCAGATGCTTCCGGCGTTTGAAGAGTATCTGTTCTGGATTTTGAAAAGAGGTCTTTCTTGTAAATGCCGCTGTAATCCGGAGGATCAGTCTTTTCCTCTTCGGGATAGACCAGGGAAATCTGTAAATCTTCGTCTTCCCCTGGAACCGGATAGGGTTCCAGTCGGTCATCTTTTTTCAAGGCGATGACAAGAATTGCAAAAGCAAGAATATTCAGGCACAGCCCGAGAATGAGTTTTCGCTTATTGCTCATGACAGACCTTCCTTGCTGCAGGGGGATTTTTCTTGTGAAGCCTGAAACGAAAGATTCTTCCAACCCAGAAAAGACAGTTTTTCTTTACCGTCATAGGAGGAATGGGCCATGTAGGGGCGTCTTCTTTCCGGAATGATGCACAGCACGCATACGGTACCGGAGATCGTTAAAGATTCACTGTTAGTCTTAATCGTTAGATTCTTCCAGTAAAGAAACGGCGTATCATTGGAAAACGACTGCAGAAAGCCAACCACTTGTTCTGTTTTCCCATCGGCTGAAAAAGTGACTTCCAAAAGCACCATGTTCTGATCGAGATTCTGTCTGCGGATGTTTCCCATATTTCTGCTGCGAATTCCGTTTTTAAAGGCGGATGTTTCCAGCCGTTCGCGGAATAGCAATGCTGCATTCTGAATGCTTTTAGCGGAAAGACTGCCCTTTTTCATTTTCCAGAGCGGTGTCAGTTCTTCCATCAGGATACGATTATCTTCCAGGGTAAGTTCAATGTCTGAACGCGTAGATTCAATTTGTCTGGAAAGTTTTTCCAGACGGCTAGGAGTCAATGGCAGTCTGTCCAGACAAAGCGTCCATATACAGAAAAGACAGACCAGGACGGATACTACAACCGGAAGTCCGCCGGAGAGATGATTTTTCATCTTTTTCATGGCTGGATTCCTTTCAGTGTTACCGTATAGGTCGTTTCCTGTGTATCTGGCTGAACCGATTTGCGCAGGTCCGCTTGAAACAAGGTGGACTCCATCAGAGAACGAGGCAGATTCTAATCATCTTTGGCAGAGTGAATAGTCACTTCCGCCTGGTCAGCAGTTTGACTGTAGCCTGTTACAAACATATACTCGGGAAGGGTGGCATTCAAATCCTGCAGGATGGGAAGAACCTTGCTTCCAAAAAGTTTCATATCTGATATTTTAGTCTATAGTTCTCTGGATTCCATTAAAGTTTTTTGAATATTTCTGGCTTCTCTGAGTTTTTCATTCAGTTCGTTGTTTTTTTCTTGGAGTCGCTGAAAATCTGAGGAGAACGTCTGATATCGCTCAATGGAGATCCAAAGAACTGCCATCAGGCATATCAGCAGTGAAACACGATAAAAAACTTTCCATTTCTTATACCGAACAGGCTGCAATTCAAAGGGAACCGGACATCCGTGCAGATGAATATTTTTCAAAGATGGATCTATACTGATCGCAGAAAGAAACAGCTGGAGCGGATTATCATCCAAATCCGCAGATTCCTTTTTCGCAGCTGGAACATTGTCCGTGCTGTCATCAGGGAGTGTTTCCTGAAGAAGCTGGGATGGGATAAAGTAATCACAGCTTAATCCCGCTTCCTTTACTTTGGGATATAGAGAATCCACTTCACTTTTGAGAACAGCAAATATTCGGTAGGATCGGTCATCTTTGGAAAGTTTTCTGAATCCCCAGTAGACTTTTTCCAAAGGGAAGGGGATATTATTTTCCAGTTCAAAGCGTATGGCCTGAATCAGATTCTGGCCGGAAAGCGGAGCTGGAAGAGAGACTTCGAATACGGCTGTTTTTCGAGTTTTTGCAATAAGACAGCTTACGTCCAGATAGGACGCTGGCGTATTGTTGTTATAGTCCCCGGGATCCAGCATGGCTGTATGCCGGGATACGGATCCTGTCCTGGCAAACAGATTTCCATCCTGAGAAATGACAATGACACCGAACCGCATGAAACTGGAAACTCTTTATTTCTGAAGGTTAAAGCGTAAAACCTGCAATAACAGCCGACTGCGCAATAGAGGATTGACGATCCTGATACATTGGGTATATTATACCCAATCCGGATTTATTTTCAAGAAAAAATACTGTGAAATTCCAAATTTTTCTGAAATAAAATTTTATTTCAGCTTCTGTTCTTTCATGAGAATAAAATTCGGAAAATGCTTCCGTTTTCTGACAAAAACGAATTATTCAATTGAAGATGTTGAATCGAATCCAGAATAGGTCAGCGAAACCAGGATCCGACGACTTGTCTTTCACCGTCTCTCTTGATCAGACTGATTTGGAAAAGTGTTTCAAAAACGGTTGTTTTTCCATTGATGTTTCGGACAAAGCTTAGCTTCCATAAATGGGCCGAGAAGACCGGATTATGAAGTCCTGTAAGATATTCCTATTGCTGAAAACTGCCAAGATTTGTGCGCAGTTCCATAAAATCAGACTGGTTGACCTGCTGCTTGTATTCCGGGGAAAGATATTCACAGAAGGCGGCGAAATCTTTTTCCTGAAACGCCAGAAGCATTTGTTCTCCAATCTGGATAGCTTCCTGGTCATCGGCTTTCTGCGCTGCATCTTCAGGAACTGCTGCCGGTTCATAGGTGGCGCTGTTGTCTCCTTGGGTACTCATACTGGAAGATGTGCAGGAGACTGCACTGGATCCAAGGAACAGCGCAGAAAGTGCAACGGCAAAAAGGGGATTGATGGACAGCACATTTCGCATAAGTTTTTTCATTGAGAACCTCCCAGGCGCAGATTCCCCTATGGGATTCTTGCCATTTTTTAGCTGTGTTTTGGTCTTTTTATCGTATTTTATACCATTTCCCAATGGAGGAACAGTAAGGCTCAATCTGTTCCCTTCCAACAGACATTGTGATGAAAGGAAAGAAATACATTCAGAGAATGCTTTTCATTCATAATCTTAATCATTCTTTACATACCCGATGTAGGGAAGATTCCTGTAGAGTTCATTGGAATCCAAACCATATCCGACAATATAGCAGTCTGGAACCTGAAAACAATGCCATTCAGAGATTTCCTGCTTCTTTTTTTCCGGGGGAAGAATTTTGTCAAGCAGAACACAGGACCGCACATCCACGGCTCCTGCATTCCGGAAATGCTGTTTGGTTTTTTGCAGTGTAAAACCTGTATCCAGAATGTCATCCAGAATCAGCACATGACGTTCTTTTACAGATAGTTTTATATTGGAACGTATTTGCAGCTTTCCTGTGGACTGATTGTCCGCATAAGACGAAACTGCAAAAGAATCCACATACATGGGCAGATTGATTTGTCGGATCAAATCTGAAGCAAAAAGCATTCCCCCGTTCAGCAGCACGATTACGCTGAGCGGTTTTCCACGGTAGAAATCCTGAATTTCCGAGGCAAGTTTATGAACTCTTTCCTGAATTTCCTGTTCATCGAATAAAATATGAATCATGTCCGTTTTCCTGTTCAATATGTGGTGGAATAATTCAGCGTTTTATCTGGTCCGGATTTAGAAGAAGTTTCCGGCAGGGGGAATTTTTCTCTGGAACGAGTCCAGGTCCTTCAGGCTGAATATTTCTCATAAGTCGGAATACAAATATCATTCAATGATCATAAAATGAAAAATGCGGAAAGTTTCGAAGAATCTGTTCAGCAATTCAAATTCATTGACTTTCCGCATCCTGAAGTTCCTTTCGCATGTTTTCCAAAGACTTGAGATAAGCCCGAGAAAACATGCATTGAAAGAACTGTTCCCACTGACATTGCGTCAGATGTTTGCTCTGTGGGAATATTTCAGCCGAGGCGTTTTTCTCCGTTGACGAAGACCTTGACAACGTTGAAGTCGTTGTCAAGAACCGTGATGTCAGCGTAGTAGCCAGGTTCAATACGTCCGATACCTTTCAGTCCCAGAGCCTGAGCCTGGTTCCAGGAGGTTGTCTTCACAAGATCGGAGAGTTCCATTTCCGTGATGTTGTAGACATTTTTCAATGCTACATTGAGCTGGAGGACACTGCCTGCGAGCGCACCATTGGAAGTGAGTCTGGCGGCCCCATCTTTTACAAGGACTTCCAGTCCGCCCAGATCGGAAATACCCTCCGGCATTCCGGAAGCTCTCATGGCATCTGTGATCAGCTGAATCTTATTGATATCCTTAAGGCTGAATACAAGGTTGATCATATCAGGACAGATATGCAGTGTATCGCAGATAAACTCAATAAAGACATCCTCACAGGCAAAACCTGCTCCCACAAGGCCGATATCCCGGTGATGCAGTGCGGTCATCTGGTTGCAGAAATGGCTCAGATTGCGCAGCCCGTGCTCATGGCCTGCAAGGAACTGTTTAAAGGTGGCTGCACTGTGTACGCAGGACGGTGTAATCCCTTCAGAAAGAAGTTCTGCCGCAAATTCCGGAGCCCCTTCCATTTCAATGGCAAAGGAAACTTTTTTCACCGGGAAAATCTTGGCGAGTCTTTTGACTTCTTCGATATCCGGCTTGCGGACG
This sequence comes from uncultured bacterium, assembly GCA_949290385.1. GTDB lineage: Bacteria > Verrucomicrobiota > Lentisphaeria > Victivallales > UBA1829 > CASERY01. Next base: position 22,612 of record CASERY010000079.1, read on the forward strand.
TAAGCCGGGTTCTGGGCTCCCAGACATTTTGGATTGATAAAGGGGCCTTCCAGATGAACTCCGGGCACTTTGCATCCTTTGACTCCGGATTTTACATAGTTTGCTGCAGTCTGAAGTGCTTTTGCAAGAACCTCTTCCGGGAGTGTCAACGTAGTCGGCAGAAGGGTTGTAACACCTTCTTTGAGCTTGTCGACAGCCATTGTTGTAATGGCTTCATCCGTGGCGTCACAGAAATCGAAACTGGAGCGACCATGACAGTGGATGTCTACAAATCCAGGCATAGCCATGTTTCCATTGAGATCGATTACCTGATCTGCGGCGGGCAGAGCGTCGCCGGGCGCGTAAATACGTTTGATCTTTTCTCCTTCAATGAGGATCGCTGCGCCGTTCAGATCTGTATCCGGAGATATGAGACGGCAGTTTTTCAAAAGAATGCTCATAATAGTTCCCTGGTTCCTTCCCAATACGGTAAATAATTTGTCGTGAGTAAAAAGTGGAAGACTTTTCACGTTATACTGATAAGATAGCAATGGAAGGATCTTTTTTCAACAGAAAATATGATAAAGTTTCGTTCTTTTCAATTCATTTTTCTACAAGAAGAAGAGGGGTGTGTCATCAGCATATGAAGAAAGATGAAATGGATTTTTTTCATAGATAAATAGGCGGGATGCAGAAAGATTTTTTCTTCGGGATGGATGAATAATCCAGAGAACGTGAACACACAAAAATCTGAAGCTATCCTGAAAATTGGCAGGACAGTGCAGAGAGGAATTCAAAAAAATGACAGCATAATGACAGAATGAAGAAAATAGTCTCAGCACTTTTTTTCTATGCGACAAGCTGAAAAGGATTAAATTTCAAAGTTTTTCTTTAACTTGCCTTTTGCAGAAAGCAAGGAAGTTTTCTGCAAACTGATAGTGTTCTCCTGCCAGATAAATGAAATCAATACTTCGTGTAAGACTCCCTTCTTTGAATTGGAGGATATCCAGTTTATTCAGCGCTGTTTCATTTTGGACAGCAAGTCTGGAGATGACACTAATGCCGTATCCGCCGATAACCAGTTGCTTCAGAGCATCGAAGCTGTTGGTTTCAATGAGACAGTTTTCTTCGGGCTGTGGCAGATTCAATTTCTGGAGAAAACGGTCGAAATGGTAACGTGTCCCGGAATCAGGTTCACGGAGGACAAATTTTCCATGGCCCTGTAAATATTGCTTCAATGATATTTCAGCAGGGTAGGTTCCTTTGGGCGCAACAGGAACAAGTTCATCTTCCATGATTTTTTCAGAGATGAAGAGATTCCGGTCAAAGGGACCTTCGATTAAGGCGGCATCCAGAACGCGCTTTTTGAGAAGATCACAGATTTCATGGGTATTGGCCACATGAATACTGAGCTTATCATGGATATTCCGGAGCATGTATTTTGCCGCAAGTTCAGGAAGGATGTATCCGCCAGCCGTCAAAGTGCCACCTACTTTATAATGGTGAACTCTTTGTGAAGCATTATGTATTTTTCTTTCAATTTCAGATACTTCTAAAAAAAGACGTTCACACTCATCTCGTAGAGCTTCTCCAGCCGCAGTCAATGTGATCTGTCTGGAACTGCGTTTGAAGAGTTTTACGTGGAACTCTTTTTCCAGAGATGCAATCTGCTGCGTGACGTTGGGCTGTGTCATACCGAGAGCCTCTGCAGTTTCTGAAAAATTTTGAATGGCCGCTGCCATTTTAAAGATTTCAAGCTTTTTGTTGAGCATGGCCATAAAAATTTCCTCCTGCGACAAATGAAGTATCATTAAAACTTATAAATCTATAATATACTCTAATTTGTAATATGGTCAAACAGCTGTACCGTAAAGCTCAAATACCAAAAACAATATGAGGAGATGTGTATCGTGGAAGTCCATGCATGTGAACCCTAGAACCCTGACGCAAACAAACGGGATTATTTTCGCAAAGGTGTTTTTCTCTTGCTGACTGTGGGATTTTTTGCAGTTCCCTGGGCAGTTGAGCCGACCAGAGATTATGCTCCTGGAATTGCTGTCCTTGCAGGAATTGCATTCGCTGTGTTCTGGGGAAATCCGTTCAGTAAAATCACTTCTAAAATCACTTCCACACTTCTTGGCGCTACTATTGTGGGAATGGGATTCGGCATGAATCTGGTCTCTGTCCTGCGTGCAGGAGCGAACGGGATTGTATATACTTAGATCGGTATTTGCGCCGGAATCGGACTGGGTGTGCTGATCGGGAAAAAACTGAAACTTCCCCGGGATACCATGTATCTAGTCAGTGTTGGAACCTCCATTTGCGGAGGAAGCGCTATTGCTGCTGCAGCTCCGGTTCTGAAAGCAAAAGCTCATGAAGTGGCTATTGCATCTGCCACGGTTTTCGCTTTAAATGCAGTTGCTCTGCTGGTTTTCCCTGCGGTAGGTCATGCATTGAATTTTTCACAGGAACAATTCGGCTATTGGGCTGCGCTGGCCATTCATGATACCAGTTCTGTTGTTGGCGCAAGTTTTCAGTATGGACCAACTGCTCTGGAAGTCGGAACTACGGTAAAACTGGCCAGAGCTCTCTGGATTGTGCCTGTAACATTGTTCCTTTCCTGCTTTGTGGCCGGAACTGCTGAAGGAGAAAAACGCAAAATCCAGCTGAAAGTTCCCTGGTTCATCCCGGGATTTCTCATTGCTTCCGCCATTGTAACACTGCTTCCGGTACTTGCTCCCGCCGGAGGAGTCCTGAAAGAAATATCCAAGTATTTAATGATTACCACGCTGTTCCTGATTGGATCAAATCTGAGCCGTGAAAAATTAAAAGAAATTGGATTGAAACCAGTTCTTCAAGGGGTTATTCTGTGGGTGATTCTTTCAGTCGCGTGGTGTTCGGCTATTTATCTGGGATGGGTCAACTGCGTTCAGTGATCGTTGAAAATTTTGTTTGCAATCTTTCTTCCTTCTTTTTTGCATCTTCTGGAAAGTTCCGGAAGATGCATTTTTATATCAGGAATATTATGTATATAAATGCATTCAGCAAGAACAAGGCGTAATTGAAGTCTTGTTCAGGATGCATTAAAAATATATGCAGAACCTGCAGATCTTGTCTGAAAAGGAAGGGAAATGAAAGATTTTGAATAAAGGGATTCAAAAAAAATAAGTTCTGGATAAAAAGAAATCCTTGTTTACGATATTCATGTACACCTGTTTAACGAGTTATTACTGTGTTCTGAACAGGATGAAAAGATTTTGGAGACTGGAAAAAGAATTGAATCATGCAGTCGCTATGCAGTCAATGAGAATTATTCCAATGCAGAAAGCCTTCTTCCATATTTATCCAGTACAGGAGAGAAGAAAAACAGGTTCTGGAATGGAATGAGTGAAAAAAACAAAATTCCGGAAGCAAGAGAAAAAGAATACTTATCTGTAGAAATATGGATGCAATCAACTGTCGGAAGCGTAAAAAATTCCTGCTGAAATCTCAGGATCTCAGCAGGAATTTTTGTTTTTTAACAAAACATCTCGTTCGTAAGGTACTGAAAGTTCTCAGTATTTCCTTCTTTATGAAGGGAAAAAAGAATACTGAAAAACATCTGAATGTACTTTCCTCAGGGAATCAGATTGAATGCGGTAATGATATCCTGAATGGCATCATCACCCATTAGTTTCAGTTCACCGAGTTTCCCTGCAGTAATAGCGCCTTTTGCACTGTATTCTGCAACTTCCAGACGATCCAGCGCCTGAAGAAGATCTTTGCCTGCTGTCAGAACAAAATCATTTTTCACCATGACTACTGGAAGTCTTGGTGAAACCGTTTTAACGAACTCCTGCAGATTTTGATACTGGACTCCAAAATCAAATACTGGCACTTCTCTGAGGAGCAGATAGCTTTCCGGAATCAGGCGGGTATCAAATTTGACATCTGCCACACCATAAGCCATAAGAGCTGTTGGATGGGCAAAAATCAAAGCATTGAGTTCCGGCTGCTGGTCAAAAATAGCTTTAGAAAGCCAGGCGTTTGAATCAAGTTCTCCACATCCGGTGTATTCATATCCTTTAACAGAAATCAGCTCCTGGGGTTCGACAGTTCCCCGGTCGCAACCGGCTGATGTGATGACGAAATGATCTCCATCCACACGCACGGCACAGGTTCCTTCCGTGCTGGAGAAGAGTTTCTGACGATAAGCTCGCTGTGTGAGTTCACAGACTTTAGCACGTACTTCAAGTTCTTTGGTCCCTGGAAGAACGCAAGGCCCTTTGACGAATGCCTTATTGTGATTTTCAAGAGCTTGCTGAATCTGTTCCTCTGCAAGATAATGAGGCGTTCCGAGACTGATTGCATCGCTGATCATGCGTGCTGTGAAATCATAGGTTTCAAAACGCTGGAAAGCATCGAGCAGAGAAGATCCACAGACAACAGCACCATGGTTTTCCAGAAGGACTGCTTTGAAGCCTTTTTCAAACTCTGCCTGGATTTTTCCGCCCAGCACAGTGGATCCGGGGCATCCATATCCAGCCATGGAAGGAGTCCCGACAATTCTGCGTGAATGGGCAAGGACATTCATATTCGGAATTTTCTTCGCAATGGAAAATGCTACCAGCATAGGCGGATGCGCATGAACAACGGCCTTCGCTTCCGGATTTGCCTTATAGATTCCCTGATGGAATGGATACTCGCAGGAAGGTTTATGCTTGCCGATAACGGTACCATCCTTTTTGATACAGACCACATCTGCCGGAGTCAGGGTACCTTTATCAATCCCGCTGGGGCTGATCCACATATCTCCATTTTCATCCAGAATGGAAAGATTTCCACCGCTGGTTGTAGTCATGCCGTAGTCATAAATTCTTTTCATGAATTTAACAATTTGTACAGCCGGGTGCTGAAAGTCAAACTTGTTCATTCGTAAAACTCCTTGAATAAAAATGAAATCAGTTTCTGCTTTTTCTTCCCTGATAAAATACCATATCATTGAATTTTTTTCAATGGACGCCTTATGGAAAGATTGATGGATTCCAATATAAGAAAGCTGAAAAAAGATTTTCTCCTACGGAATCTTTTCTCGGCGGAAACTCTTCTTTGGCAGTAGAAAAAATGGTCTTTGATCCCTTGCAATGATTGCAAAAAAAGCGATTGTTATCCTTCTGAAGATCGATCATCATAATATAAGGTGCCTGAACAGAAAGACAAAAAAGACCTGGGTTCAATTTTTTCAGAAGGAATTGAAGTATTTATCCAATTTGGCTTTTGAAGACTTTCAGGTTGTCCCTCTGTTTCATTCCGGGAGAGCAGGAAAGAAGTAATTTAGGAAAAATTATACAACCCAATAATTAGACATGAAAAAACATGAATCAAAAATAAAAGGACCCCTGAAAAAAATCACGAATACAGAATAGAAAGAGATATTTTCAATTATTTTTATCAGCATCGAAAATGCTGCGAAGTTTCTAAGCGAGAACTGGCAGACGATGAGGCTTCGGCAAAAAACCGGCAGCACCTTTTTCCAGAAGGTCGTTGACTGAAGTTGCCGAAACAAATCCGCTTGACAGGAGTACCTTGACATTCGGGTCAATCTCCTTCAGCTGATAAAACGTGCTGTGGCCACCAAGTTTTGGCATAACCATATCCAGCAGAACCAGGTCAATTTCATGAGGATTTTCACGGTAGATGGATACCGCATCTTCACCATTTTCAGCAAGAAGCACGGAATAACCAAGATTCTGAAGTGCTTCAATCAGAAAATCCCATACCGTTTCCTGATCATCCACAATCAAAATGGTTTCATGACCGCCGGGAAGTTTGTTCATAGCTGAAATAGTCCTGTTCAAAGTTTCTTTAGGTAAAACGGCTGCTTGTTCTGTATTAATATGGCAGAGATCTTAAAAAATGTCAAGTGAAAAAATTGTTTTTCTTTTGATTGTTTGGAATCTTCATGAGCGACTTCAGATACAGCAGACTATGAATATTGACAAAAAATGTAAAATGTAGATTTTTTAAAACGGCATGCATTGGACTGAAGACAATCAATTACAGGAAGACTCCGGCAAGAAGTTTCTTTGTGGACTGATTGCTGATGGAAGACTTGTTCCAAAGAATATATAGAAGAAGGACGTTTCGAAGAGGACTTGAGAAAATTTTGAAGAGGTGGCATTTTACAGATATTTGATTTTTCTGGAATTTTTTCTATATTATTTTCAGAAGGAAACGGAGCAGGAATGCATAACGAGTTATTTTCTATCTGAAGGAACATGTGCTTCCGGAAACATACATCCCATACAACTCTTGGAAATAAGCCATATTCTCATCGGCATGGGATGAGACAGTCTGATTCCGCTGAAAATCTTCCTGTATTTCGTTATTGCTGTTTTTATGAGTTCATTTTATTGAAAAAGGAGAATGCCATGAAATGCATGAAGAGAAGAACAATAGTGCTACTGTCTCTTGCAGCAGCTGTTTCAATTTGCAGTATACAGCTTTTGTCCGCAGAGGCCATTCAAGATGCCATTACGACCATTATGACTCGATGCAGTGTGCGCAGTTATTTAGATAAACCCGTTGAAGATGAAAAAATAACAGTAATGCTGAAAGCGGCCATGGCTGCACCGACTGCTGTCAATCGTCAGCCTTGGGCCTTCGTCGTCATCCGGAAACAGGAGGTCAAAACGAAACTGGCTGAAAAACTCCGTTCCGCAGCAATGGTTGAAAAGGCGCCACTGGCGATTCTTGTATGTGGAGATCTGAACAAGCGTCTCAAGGGCGATGGAGCAGACTTTTGGATTCAGGATGTGTCGGCTGCAACGGAAAATCTGCTTCTGGCTGCCCATGCGCAGGGACTGGGAGCTGTCTGGTGCGGGGTGTTTCCTGTGGAAGAACGCGTAAAAGATGTCCGTTCCATCCTTGAATTGCCGGATCATATTGTGCCGGTAGCTTTGGTGTCAATCGGATATCCGGACGGTCCGCAGACCCCGAAGGACAAATGGAATGAAAGTCTGATTCACTACGACAAATGGTGAGATTCCTGAAGTTCTGAATTTTTCGATTTTTTGACAGGTAAAGAAGAAAACTGCGGATACTGAATCCACGGGATCCGATCCCGGCAGAATTGATCAAAATCAGTCTGTCCGGGATTGTTTTATATTGCAGCATACAGCATTATATACAGCTTGTTTTTCGGAGACGCATTTCTTTTTAAAAAAAAAGAAGAGACAACAGGATGTTGTCCGTAAAAAATCATTGAGCAAGACATGGAACGCTGGCTTGATTTTTATATAAAAACATTTGCGCAGGGAAAGGGGAACAGAATGCGTTTTTTTCACTTTTCTCCTGTCTTTATGATTGGCTTCAGGTGAATCTGGATGTATAATACTAAAATGTATTTTTTTCAGAACAACCTGAAAAAATACCCAGACAACATTTTATCTGTTAAGTGTTAAGAAAACTCAGGAAGAGAGAAGGCCGGAGGACGAATCAGAATGTGCTTAAAACAGGACTTGAATGCCGACTTCCGTCGTCTCTGGGGTGAAGGCAATATCGTTTTCGATCACGCTTTTTCCGTAAATGGAGAGGTGTTCCGGGACATTAAAAACCGTAAAACCATGCGTTTTACCGTGGATGGAAAAAATTATTTTATTAAAATCCATCGGGGTGTCGGATGGAAGGAAATCTGGAAGAATCTGTTTCAATTGAAACGTCCGGTCATCAGTGCTGCCAATGAGTATCTGGCAATTCGCAGACTGGAAGAGCTCCATGTGGAGACAATGGTCTGTTGTGCATTTGCTGAACGGGGCAGAAATCCGGCCAGACGCGAGTCTTTTCTTGTAACGGAAGAACTGAAGCATAAAATAAGTCTTGAAGATTTCTGCAGAAACTGGAAGAAAAATCCGCCGGCTTCGTCGGTAAAACACCGAATTATCAGAGAACTTGCGGATGTCTGTGCCAGAATGCATTTTTCCGGCTTGAATCACCGAGACTGCTATTTGTGCCATTTCCTCCTGGATCAGGAAAAGTTTGCCAAAGGCGAAATTTCTCTCTGTGTTCTGGATTTACATCGTGCAGAAATCCGGAGAAAAATTCCACGTCGCCTGCAAGTCAAAGATGTGGCAGGCATTTTCTTTTCATCCATGGATTCCGGCATAACCAGGCGGGATGCTCTTCGTTTTATTGCGCATTATTCTTCTTATGGCAAGCTGGACCGACATTTCTGGAAATCGGTGGAAAAAACAGCTGAAAAACTTTACAGAAAAGAATTCAAGCGCAATCCGGTTCTGGATGTGTCCTTCAGTCTCCAGAAAGAAGAAAAAAAGTGACAACGGTTTTTCTGAAAACACGTTTTAGAGAACTTTTTTATATGACTTCTCCAAAGGACTCTTTACTTATTTTCCCTGTAGAGAAAAAAAGAGTCAAAAAAGATAGAGTTTCCTTGTAAGAATCCAGTATCGTCTCGTCTTTAGAAAATCCCCGGCCTTGGAAAATAAGGCTGTGCTGTTAATGAATCTGGACTGTCTGACCGTCAAGAAAAATGTTGCATAATCTGAACCCGAAATATTGACATGCAGAGGTAAACGATTCAAACTGGGACTGTTTACCTCTGTTTTCTCATTCGGACAGAACCGCAAGGAACATCCTTTTTAAGTAAGACAACGCAGACGTCCTGCAAGCCATTATGATTATTAATAGCCTTTACAGACTTCGATGGCCGTGCTGACATTGCCGAACGGTGCACTTGTAGCAACCCCCTGGACTTCTGAATGAATCTCTTCCAGAATTTTGCGGGCAATACGGATGCCTTCCATGCGCTGCTCTATCTTGTCCCCGGCATTTTTCATGGCATTCATAATCCAGTCGGGAACTACAACGCCCGGCACTTCCGTCTACATAAACTGTGCATTGCGGTAGCTTGCAAAGGGCCAGACTCCGGCAATAACCGGACAGCCAAAATGTCTGATCCTCTTCAGAAATGCCAGAAGTGTGGGCGGATCAAAAACCGGCTGTGTAATGATAAACTCTGCACCGGCTTCAATTTTTTCACCCAGTCTGCGGTATTCTCTTTCCGGATCGATTGCATTGGGGTCTGCACCCGCTCCGGAGACAATTGCAGTACGGATCCCATGTCCGAATGATTTTCCTGCAACATCGACACCCCGGTTCAGACGAGATTGCAATGTAATGAGCCCGATTGAATCCACATCAAAAACTCCGGAACTGAATGGATAGTCTCCCAGCTTCGGGGGGTCTCCTGTAATAAACAGAATATTCTTCAGATTTTTTGCCATGCAGCCGAGAATCATGGATTGAATGCTGATCAGGTTTCTGTCTCTTGCACAACAATGGATGATGGTCTCCATGCCGGCTTTTTCCTGAATTTCAATGGCTGTTACAACCTGAGAAACACGGCTGCTGGCCCGGGGACCATCCGGAATGTTCACGGCATCAAAGCCTGCTTCACGGCACAGAACGGCTTTTTGAATTGTATCGGATAGATCAAAGCCTCTGGGAGGAGTCATTTCGATGAGTTTCAGCCATTTTCCCTCTTTGAGTTTTTTCCCGAAAGGACTTTTTTCCTCCGTTGGTACAGGATCCAGCAGTTCATTTTGCTGAATTTCTATCTTTAAAGCCGGTGCATGTTCCGTTTTCGCAAGAGGCTTCAAGGATCTGGCAAGATCTGCAATATGTTCCGGCGAAATTCCACAGCATCCGCCAACGGCCCTCGCTCCGAGATTGACATATCGAATGCCGTATGTCGTAAAATATTCCGGGGTAGTCATCGGCATAAAGCGATTGTCTACATTTTTCGGCACACCGGCTCCCGGCTGAACAATGACAGGCAGTTGAATCGACGAAATCACTTTCTCCAAGGCGGAAAGGGTTGTATCTGGACCAGTTCCGCAGTTTAGTCCGAAGGCTGCAGGTTCACAGGGAAGTTTTGCAAGTTTGTTCAGGATAACTTGTACGTTCGATTTGTCGGCAAGCAGACCGTCGGAGTCCAACACAAAACTCGGAACCCACGCGACGGAAGGCGTTTCTTCCTGAAGAAATGCAAGAACATAGTCCAGTTCCTGCTGATTGGAAATGGATTCAAACAGAAGAAAGTCCGCACCTCCAATACAGAGCTATTCGCACTGAGTTTTGAGTGCATTTACTGCGTCCTTTAAACTTGTTCCGGGGGGAAGGGGGCCGATGGATCCGGCAATGAGTATTTCCGGCTTTCCGGCAGCAGCCTTCCGGGCAAGTGCGACAGCGGCTTCATTAATAGAAGAAGTCTGATCGGCAAGACCGAATGAACTAAGTTTCAATGGATTTGCGTTGTAGGTATTTGTGGTGAGCACCTCTGCCCCGGCATCCACATACGCCTGATGGATGGCCAGCACAACCTGGGGATTGGCCAAACACAGATTGTCATAGGAGGTATTGATGAAAAAATTTCTTCGGTAAAGTTCCGTGCCGAATCCTCCATCGAAGATCAGGACATTGCTTTTCAGTTTTTTCTGCAGTTCGTCACTTGTCATTAGGTTTTCCTTTTCCCCGGGCGCTTCCGGCGCATTGGTTTCATCGGCTGATTCATTTTTCACGAATATGGCACGGGATTTCATTTTTTCAAGAATTTTTTGAAAGAGAAAAGCCGGTTTTCCAGACCTGTTGATCTTCCGGGAAGCACAAAGGGCCGAAAGGAATCCCAAAGCAGTGTTCATCCGGGAAGAGATCCTTCAGCGGATAACAGACAAAGGCCCTTTCACGGAACCGTGGATGCGGCAGTATTAAATCTGCGCTGGAACAGACCGTGTGTTCCATGGCGATTAAATCCAGATCCAGAGTACGTGGACCGTTGGGAACGCTTCTTTGTCTTCCGAATGCACTTTCAATGCCAAGACACATGCCAAGAAGGGTTTCAGGAGAACGAGTCGTTTCAATCAGAACGGCTGCATTCAAAAAATCTCTTTGGGCTGAAAAACCAACAGGGGATGTCCGATAGATATTTGATTCTTTCAGAAAGCGGACCCCGGGAAGATGTTTTATGGCGGCGCAGGCATTCTGAAGATGGATGAGCGGATCTCCCAGATTGCTTCCTAGGGCAAGAACTGCCTGTCTGAACGGGGTGTTTCGGGTTGTTTGCTGGTCCATGGGTTTCAACTTTTCATAAGTATTTGTAGGGGAAGTCAATAACTCAAAAAAGATAAGAGAAAATGGCTCAATGGCACCGGAAAGCCTTCCTGATTAAACGGGAGACAAAAGGTCTTTGTTTTTTTTCAGTATTCAACTTTCAAGCAAGGCCTTTTTGCAACGGTTTTCCCGGATACATCGCAGAGTAATCCTCATCATAACACTTTCTTTTCCATTCTTCTCCGGACGATTTCAATGCCGACCCAGTCAAAATCTGCCTGAATCGGAGCATGCGGCTTTTTCAGGACAATTCGGATGGAATCAATTGGGGAAAATTCTGCGAGAAGGGCATCGGCCACACGCTGGGCAGCCCGTTCCAGAAGATTGTCGGTTTGTGCGGAAAAAACGCGGCGGGCGGTTTTAATTATTTTGGCATAACTAACTGTATCTTCAATCCTGTCTGTCATGCAGGCTTTTTCCAGATCAATTTCCGCATCCAAATCCAACACAAAGAGCTGTCCAAGAACTTTCTCTTCAGGATTAACACCATGAAAGGCATGAAGACGCAGATTCCTGACTTGTATTTTATCCATGTTGTTATTCGGTCCTTCCTTGCTTGATTCTGATCGATCTTTTACAAGCACGAGATTCCTGTTTTCGCAGGGATCCGGCATATGGCATCGGCTGTACGGGCTCCCTGAATACCTGAAAAGGCATCATGGACCCGGATGATATCGGCACCTCCTGCGATGGCAAGAGTGTGAATCGCCACGGTGCCTGGGTCTCTTCTGGCGGCATTTTTCTCGCCGGATGCCAATCCGATAAGACGCTTCCTGGAGGCGGCACATAGCAGACAGCACTCGGGATCAGGCTTCAGCAGACGGATATTCCGGATTAGTTCAAGGTTTTCTTCCGGGGTTTTTCCGAAGCCGATACCGGGATCATAACAGAGGGATTCTGCTGGAATGCCTGTTTTCATATAAGCCTCACGGCAGTGAATAAAAAATTCGTTCACATGAGAAACAACCCCATCTGGATAGCATCCCTGGAAATCAGCCCCGTGAATACCGCAAGGATTGTGCATTACAATAAGGCCTGCATTGAAGCGCGCTGTCAGGCGTCCTAGATCCGGCTGGATGATACCGCTGACGTCATTGATGATATCTGCACCGTGATTGAGTGCATATTCTGCACAGGCAGGATAGAATGTATCCACAGAAAGAGGAATACGCAGATGCCCCTTCAAAATGTCAAGCACTTCTTTCAGACGTTCCAGTTCATCTGCTTCAGAAAGAATAACCGCTCCAGGACGAGTGGAATTGGCCCCGAGATCCAGGATATCAATGCCCGTCTTCTGCATTTCAATGACATGTTTCAATGCTTGCTCGGGGGTATTGAACAATCCTCCGTCTGAAAAAGAATCCGGGGTATAGTTCAGGATCCCCATGACATAAGTTCTGTTTCCGAGGGGCAGTTGGTATTTTTTACAGAGAAATTCCGGAAGCTGTTTCATCAGCGGCAGCCCCCGGTAAGAAGGGCCATGACTTCTTCTCTCGTCTTGGCATTGCTGCGCATGGAACCCCGGAGAGCAGAAGTGATGGTTTTTGCACCGGCTGCCCGGACGCCGCGCATTGTCATGCAGAGATGCTCCGCTTCAATGACCACGGCTGTTCCAAGGGGCTGCATTTTCTGGTCAAGGAAATCTGCAATCTGGGATGTCAGTCGTTCCTGAATCTGCGGGCGTCTGGCAAAGCAGTTGACAATGCGGGCAAATTTGGATATGCCAAGGACTTTTCCTTTAGAGGGAATATATGCAATGTGCGCCTTGCCGATAAAAGGCAGCAGATGGTGTTCACAAACGGAATAGAGGGGTATGTCCCGTACAATAACCATTTCCTCACAGGGTCCCTCATCGAAAAATTTCAGGTATTTTTCAGGATTATCCTCAAGTCCTGAAAAAACTTCTGCATACATATTGGCTACGCGGCGGGGAGTCTCCTGAAGACCGTCTTTTGTCGGATCTTCTCCGATAGCGGTTAAAATATCTACTACGGCCTTTTCAATTTTCTATTTATCCACGGGTGTATCTCCGAATTCTTGTTTCAAGAGTGTTTCTTTGCCTCCCGGGGAAATAATATATCCTTCCGGCAGAAAAACTCAAGCATTGGACCTGTGGCCTTTCAAGAATTGCTCCGGAATGGCAGGCGTGAGAGTCTGAGCCGAGGACACTGAAAAAAAACAGTATACAGGAAAATGTGGAAAACACATGTGTCCAGAAGTAAATTAAATGTTCCGGCTGTTGCCCCGGTTACGGAAAAAAAGGGCAAAGAGAGATGGCAAATGGTTTTATTTTTTCTCAAGGAATAAGATCTCCGAAGGCATGTGTCTTTTTGCATTCTTCAAGAAAATTGAACAGCTTTCTGGATTTTTTCGGAAAGACATTGTATATTGTATATCTGTTGTTTCAGAAAACGAATATCCTGGAAAACCACGGTGGTCTGCAAAAAATCATCAAAGCAAAGAAATTTTCTGTCTGTCCCGTTGCGTTTCCGGCAGCGTTTTTCCTTGAACTTCAAAAGAAAAGCTGCTTCCTTATAAAAATATTTTTCCTGTTTTTAAAATAGTTGGCAGCCTGATTTTTGAACAATAGCAATTGACATTGACCGATAGAAAAGGATTGATTTCCGATGAAGTTTTTCAACACACTTGGACGCCGCCTGGAAGAATTTCATTCCATTCAGGGGAAAAAGGTCGGCATGTATACCTGCGGCCCGACCGTTTACAACTATGCCCATATCGGCAATTTCAGGGCGTATCTGTTTGAGGATATTTTAAAACGTACTTTGGAATATCATGGCTATGAAGTTACTCAGGTAATGAATCTTACAGACGTGGATGACAAGACCATCCGTGATTCCAGGGCGGCCGGTTTGAAACTTCAGGATTTCACGCGCAAATACAAGGACGCTTTTTTCGAAGATCTGAAAACCCTTCGTATTGAGCCTGCGGCATATTATCCGGAAGCAACAACCCATATTGCCGAAATGCAGAATCTTATAAAGACTCTTTTTGAGAAGGGATATGCTTATCAGTCTGAAGATAAATCGGTTTATTTCTCTATTGCAAAATTCCCTCATTACGGACAGCTGGCAAAAATTGACATGTCTCAGCAGCGCATTGGCGAGCGGGTCCGCAATGATGAATACGCCAAAGACGCCGTAGCCGACTTCGCCTTGTGGAAAGCATGGGATGAAAATGACGGTGATGTCCGCTGGGAAAGCCCATGGGGTCCCGGCCGGCCGGGCTGGCATCTGGAATGCAGTGCCATGAGCCAGAAATATCTGGGAAAAACCTTTGATATTCATACAGGCGGCATCGACAATATGTTCCCCCATCATGAAGATGAAATAGCTCAAAGTGAAGCAGCGAACGGTTGCAAATTCGTAAATTACTGGCTTCATTGCGAGCATTTGACTGTAAACCGCCAGAAGATGTCTAAATCCCTCGGTAATTTCTATACGATGCGGGATCTTCTTGAAAAAGGTTATTCCGGCGCAGAAATCCGCTGGGTGCTGATCGGAACACATTACCGGTCAAAACTCAATTTCGATCTCCGGTCCTTGGACCAGGCACGTACGGCTCTTGGAAAATTCAAATCCCTGTTCGTTCGCCTTTCTCAGCTTCCTGCCGGTTCCGCAGGAGTGGAGGAAGCCCGTGAGATGACGGCCAAGGCAAAAACTGCATTCGGAGAGGCTTTTGCTAATGACTTGAATGTGGCAGAAGGTCTGGCTGCCGTATTTAAATTGAATAAGGAAGTCAACAGTGCTGTTGCAAATGGCAAGATTCAGAAAGATGCTGCTGGCATCATTCTGGATCAGTACCGGGATTTTGACCGCATTCTGGCATGTCTGGATGTGGATGCTGCACTGGATTCTGCCTCAGCATCGCAGAGATCTTCTTCGGAAGGAAATAAGCCCGATGCAGAATCTGCAATGCCTGCAGAGGTCACTGAACTGATTGAGAAACGTGCGGCAGCGAAAAAGATGAAAGACTTTCAGACGGCGGACGCAATCCGGGATCAGCTGAAGGCAATGGGCTGGGCTGTAGAAGATACCCCTAATGGCCCTAAAGCCGTAAAACTTTGAGAAGAAAAGAAGGGTTGCGCAGATTTCCGCTGGATTGCCCGAATGGCAAGAATCGCGTTGCAGTCCTGAAAAAGCAGAAATGTATCAAAAACAATCACGGTACTGGGACTTTTTATCCGGTACCGTGGTTTATTCTTCTGCACTTTGCAGATGACCGACCGTGTGTCGTGTAGAACGTAAACGTTCAAACCGGGGTCGTATTCCCTCTGCAGAAAAAAAGTGTGGTCTTGCTTCCGTGTTTTGTTCGTGGAGGGTGAACTCAGAAAGAACATTGCAGTACATAATTTTGAACGACTCTAGTTTGGAACAATGAAAGGATTTAGGGGGTTTGAATGGCGCCTCAGAAAACAAAATGTCTTTTCGGTCCGATTCATTCCAGGAGACTTGGCAGATCTCTTGGAATTGATCTGCTTCCCTTTAAAACCTGTTCACTGGACTGCATTTACTGTGAATGCGGAAGAACTACCTGTTTGACAACGGAACGCAGAGAATATTATCCTGTGGAATCTGTTTTCAAAGAACTGGATGCCTTTTTTGATTCTGGCAAAGAAGTTGATTACTTGACATTTTCCGGTGTCGGAGAACCCACGCTCCACCCGGGCGTCGGTCCCATTGTAGAGTATATCAAGAAGAAGAACCCGTCTGTAAAAACGTGCCTTTTGACAAATGGAACAGAATTGGACCATGCAGACTTGCAGGAACATCTGAAACAGCTTGATCTAATCGTGCCTTCACTGGATGGTTCTAATGAAGAAGAATTCCTGAAAATAAATCGTCCTGCACCAGGCGTGACTTTCCGAGGGGTGGTTGAAGCCATCCGGGCATTTCGCTTGAATGTGTCCGAAGTTCGGATGGCTCTGGAAGTTTTTATTGTTCCTGGAGTGAATGATTCCCAAGAATCTTTGGAGCGTTTCAAAAAATTGTTTTAGGAGATTGCACCGGATTGCATTCAGTTGAATTCACTGGATCGACCCGGAACTGAAAACCATATTCCTGTGCCATCCAGAGAACGTTTGGAGGAAATAGCCGCCTTTTTTAAAGATACAGTTCCAGTGGAAATTATTTCCAGAGCAGGATATGAGCACAGACCCCCTGTAGTGGATGAGAGCGTGGATGAAATTAATGCTCGGATAGAAAAAAGCATTCGTTCCGGGGTTTGTGATCTTTTCTCTATGGCGAAAAAGCTTCAATTCCGAGAGGATACACTGAAAGAATATCTGAGGCGTCTTGAGCGGGAAGGCCGCGTCGTTCAGATCAGAGAAGATGTATATCAGTTAAACGGACAGGATTGAATGATGCGGTAAGGCTTGTGTATTTCACATAGTCCTAATGATCCTTATGACAGGTTCATCCATATGCCAATTGACTGTATTTTTACATATGGATTTGTGCTGTTTCCGAAAAGGCTGCTGTCATAGCGTCATAGAACCGGTAAGAATTTGAATTTCTACAACTAAAGAAAGAATGAGTTTGAATTTTTACCCTGAAATATGCTTGAATATGACAAAATCCTCTGAACCAGCTGGAGGAAATCATTATACCATAAGTCATTATACAGGATAAGAAATCGTACTGAAGATTTTTCGCAGTGAACTATTATACCGGTCTCATTGGCGTGTAATCTTATCAGAGGCTATGAGGGATTTTCTCGAAAAACAGTTCACGGGGAATTTCAAAGTGTTTGAAAAGTTCTGTGAAAAATGCCGGATTTGCATTGATCTTGTCCTGCGAAATGCGTTCCAGACGTTTTTTTCTCTTTTTAATCAGGAAAAAGCATGAAAAAAACATAGAAAACCTTGAAAATATAAAGAGCTGTTGTATCTTATAGAGTTTTCAGCCGTATTCCCGATTATGTCTGAAAACAGTCTGCGCAGGAAAATCTGGCAGTTTTCCAGTCGCAAGCACAATTATTTATTAAAATTTTGAAAAAAT
>CASERY010000080.1 GCA_949290385.1 uncultured bacterium
AATCATTGCAAACGGACGCCTTCTGCGTGGCAAATCCTATTACGGCGGAGAAGTCGGCCACATGATTCTGGACATTCACGGTCCCAAATGCAACTGCGGGCTCACCGGATGCTATGAAGCCTTCTGCGGTGGACGTGCCATTGCCCAGCGTCTCCAAGCAGCCCTGGCTGACCAGCCGGATTCCGCCATTGTCAGACACGCCGGCGGCAATATTGAAAATATTGACATGAAAGCGCTGGAATTTGCCGTTCGTGAAGGGGATCCTTACGCATGCCAGGTCTGGGATGAAATGATTGAGCGCAATGCCCAGGCTATGGGAATGCTCCTCAATATGTTCAATCCCGGCATTATTGCCCTGGGAACCATTGCAGTCTAGTGCGGGGATCTCTTCATGAAGCCGTTGCTGGAACGTGTTCCCAAATATTCCTGGAAACAAATGGCCAGTGCCTGCGAAATCAAACCCAGTAAACTTGGGAATAAAATTGGAGAGTTTTCCGGCATTGCCACCGCCCTCTACGCTCTGTATGAGCGCGGAGAATGGGCACTTCCCTGGGAACAGAAATAACAGACTTGTTTTCACGGGTTTTTTGTCCGAAGCAAAAGGCGGCCCTCTCCATTGCCGTTGAGCAAGCCGCCTGTGGCCGGAGTGTCCGATAACCCGGTCCGGAAGAACTGTCGGATATCCGAAAGGCTGTTGTGCTTCTCTCAGGCAGCGGGGCGGAGTAAAAGAATTTTGTTTCTCCATCAAGCTATTCAAATATCAGGAATATCGTTGAAAAACAGCAGTCTCCCGAGTATATTGCCATAGGATGCATGAAGAGGAATAGATCCTGTCAACCGATGCCGGAACTGAGGATTTTTGATTTTTCCATGCCTTCTATGAAACATTTTTCTTGAAGGACTGTTTTCTTCAGACTTCCGGAAAGAAAGCCTTCAGCGGACCTGCAGAAAAAACGCTACAGAGCAAGAAAAAAGTCAAAGCAGACGGTCATTCAGAGATCTTCTGCCATACAGAAAAAACAGGAGTTTGTTTTCTCATGCCAAGCAAAGAGATTCGAATGAAATATTCCTGCAAGCGGAAAAGGGATTATATGACCTTTTTTGCGCTGGCCATGTTTTTTCTGACGATTGCTTTTGAATTCTATTTAATTTTCGTGGTCCCCATTCAGCTGAAATCCAAGGATGCGCTGGAAAAGGATGTGGCGAAACTCGAAATGCTCAATCAGCTGGACCTCCTGCGGCAGCGGTTCAGAGGCGTGAAAACCGTCAATGACGTTCAAAAGGGAGAACGGGATATGTGTCAGAGTGTGCTGGATTCCTACGCCATGTTTGTACGCCAGCATCAGGATGAGCTTTCCATGACGCAGATTCTGGAACTCAAAGACACCTTTACGAATTACGAACGCATCTATTATCATTGGACAAACCAGGCCAACCCGTCATTCTATATAATACAGGAAAAGCTGGATATGCAGAAGGCTCTCGATTCGATTCATCAGAAAATACAGACTGCAAAAGAAAACCGTCTGTGAAACTTTTTCTGAAAGACAGGTCTCTTCTGTTCCTCCCGGTCATCCCAATGTAGAAGGCCATCCGTAGAAAGCCCCCCCCGGAGAACTGAAAAGATCCGCCGGGGCAACAAGAACGTAACAGGCAGGAAGGATTTTTTTGTTCTTATGGAAATCCATTTGAAACGACTCGCTCAAATATTCGATAATACGCCAGGCAAAGGCATTGCAGTGATTGGGGACCTGATGCTGGATACTTATATCAGCGGAACGGCCACAAGACTTTCCCAGGAAGCGCCTGTCCCCGTACTTCATGTAAAAAAGAAAGAAGTCCGTCTGGGCGGAGCCGCCAATGTCATCCGGAATCTCACAGCCCTTGCACCTGAATGCCGGGTCTATTCCTTCGGGATTGTGGGAAATGATCAGCCCGGTATTACCCTCCGAAATCTGCTGGTCAAAGGGGGCGCCGATGCAAACGGAGTCCTGGTGGATCCCTCCCGCAGAACCACTGAAAAGCAAAGAGTCATTGCAGGCAACCAGCAGGTAATCCGTATGGATTTTGAAGAAACGCTTCCTGTATGCAGCAGTCTGCTGGAACAGCTTGCGGAAAATGTGAAGCAGCTGATTCGCGAACGCTGTATTCAGGCTGTTATTTTTGAGGATTACGCAAAAGGCCTTCTTCAAAAGCAGATGATGCAGGAAATTGTGGATCTTGCCGGTGAATATCAGATATTCACCTCTCTGGATCCCCATCCGGGCCACCCGATGGGCGTTCAGCATATTTCCCTGATGACCCCCAACCGGGCTGAAGCATTTGGCCTTGCAGGAACATACTATACAGATCCCGCCGAAACAGTTCTCCAGGATATGCCGCTGAGGGGTGTAGCCCGGAAAGTTATTGAAAAATGGCAGCCGGAATCCCTGCTCATTACACTGGGCCCTCAGGGAATGGCCCTTTTCCCGGGAAACAATCCGGACCAGGTGCTGGCGATTCCCACAATAGCCAGGGAAGTCTACGATGTCTCCGGTGCGGGCGATACGGTTATTGCCACTTACACGCTCTGCAAAGCCGCAGGGGCCGCAACAGAAGAAGCGGCAGTCATCTCCAATCACGCGGCTGGCATTGTAGTCGGCAAGGCGGGAACGGCAACCACCGATTTCAAGGAACTCAAGAGAAGTTTCACAAGTTTCCAGACTTCAAAGGAACATGAGCTGTCATGAAAAGATCCGTCATTCTGGCATCCCAGTCGCCCCGCAGGAAACAGCTTCTTGCAGAATGCGGCTGGTCTGAATTCAAAGTTATTCCTTCAGGTGTTAAAGAAATAACGCCCTCCCCTGAGAACTGGTTTTGCATTGCTCTGCTGAATGCCACGCTTAAAGCAGAGGATATCGCCGGAAAATATCCGGAAGCCATTGTCATTGGAGCAGACACTGTCATTGAGTTCAATCATCAGGCCATAGGCAAACCTGAAAATGCAGCAAAAGCTTTTGAAATGCTCCGGGCTTTTTCCGGGAAGGAACACATCGTTACAACAGGTCTGTGCATTCGTTGCATTGCCATGGATCTGAAAGTACAGTTTGCAGAGCACAGCAAAGTCTTTTTCCGGGAACTTTCTGATGAAACCATCCAAGATTATCTTCAGGAAGTGCCGGTTCTCGACAAAGCCGGCGCCTATGCCATTCAGGACCACGGAGACTGGCTCATTGACCACATTGAGGGATCTCTTCGCAACATCATAGGCTTTCCAGCAGAACGCTTTACAGAAGCCATGAAAAATATTGAACTGCTGGAAAACTGAAAAACAGGAAAAAAATCAAAAAGAAGAAAAAAGCCGATACAAGTCGTATCCACAGCTTTTCAGCGAACTGCAGGAAGACAAACGGGTGTTTATTTTCAGAATAAAAAGAAAGATTTCAAAAATACTCCGGTCGAAACATCCCGGTCCAGAATTCTTTCCGGGACGCAGATGGTTTTCAAGCTTTTCTATAAAAATTCCTGCGGAAAAAAAGATTCCCGCTTGATTTTGCATGAATACTCTGCTACATATAGATCGGCGGTTTTTCTGAAAAATGCAAAGGTACACAGCTGAAAAAACAGGAGACAACGGATGGACAGTCTTGGAATCTGGAGTGTTATACCTCCAGTCTTGACGATTACCCTGGCATTGATTTTCAAAGATGTGATCTTTGCCCTGGTTGCAGGCATTCTTTCCGGAACACTGATCCTTGGCTTCTCTCAGGCATCCTCCTTTTCCCCAGGTGGATGCTTTTATGCGATCTGTTCAGCCTTTGCCGGGCTGGCAGATAAAGTTGCAGGATCCCTCACAGATCCCTGGAATATCCGGATCATCCTCTTCTGCGCTCTGCTTGGTGGTTTTGTAGTTCTTATGACCTCCACCGGATCCATCCGCTCTTTCGGGGAATGGGCGGCAGGCAAACTGAAAACCAGAACCGGAACACTGCTTTTTACCTTTTTCTTCGGCATTCTGATCTTCATTGATGACTATTTCAATTCCCTTTCCGTAGGAACCGCCATGCGTCCCGTAACCGATAAAATGAAGGTTTCACGGGCAAAACTGGCTTACATTCTGGATGCAACGGCGGCACCGGTCTGCATCATTGCCCCTATTTCCAGCTGGTTTGTCACGGTGGTGTCCACTCTGAGAAAAACAGGCGGACTTGAAAAATTTGAAGGCATCAATGAGTTTGGATTTTTTGTACGGCTGATTCCCTATAATCTCTACGTCATGCTGACCCTGCTGATGGTTCTTCTGATTATTCTGCTGAAATGGGATTTCGGCCCCATGTTCAGGAGTGAAAAGCGTGCCGCAGACGGATTCGGCCTTTACAACGAAAACCTTTACGGATAGTCCACCGCCCCGTCCGAAGAACTGCCTCATACAAAAGCAAAACCCTTTGACATGCTGATTCCTTTCTGTGTGCTCATTATCACAGCCACGGTCATGTTTCCTGTAAACGGATGGCGTACCGCAGCAGCGGAAACAGAAGGAAGTCTTAAGATTTTTTCAGCATCCTGGTGGAGCTGTCTCGGACAAAGTTTCCGGGAAGCGGATGCATCGGCATCGCTGTTTTATGCGATTGTCTTCACCCTGTTCTTCATGGTCGTCTACTATATGGCGCGTGGACTGATGAAAATCAGCCATATTTCCGATTCTCTCATCAAAGGTGCAGGAACCATGATGCCAGCTCTGATTATTCTTACGCTTGCCTGGACAATCGGAGGAATTATTAAAAATTCTCCGGCAGACGGAGGACTCGGGCTTTCAGCATATCTGGCGCATGCAGTTTCCGGCAATCTGCCGGTATTCATCGTTCCGGTTACGGCCTTTCTGCTGTCCTGCATTATTGCGTTTTCCACCGGAACAAGCTGGGGGACCATGGCCATCATGATTCCCATTACCATGCCTATTGCCGTAGCTTTCGCAGGCAGCCAGGGACTGGACCAGGCCTCTGAACTCAACATGGTCCTGTATATGATGTCGGCAGCAATCGGGGGAGCCATCTTTGGAGACCATTCATCTCCTATTTCAGACACAACGATTCTTTCCGCAACAGGGGCAGGATGCCCCACTTTGGAGCATGTAGCGACTCAAATGCCCTATGCATCGCTGGTGGCCGTCTGCTGTGGAATCGGATATTTTACAGGGGCTTTAGCCGGCATGAATCTTTCTGTGGCGCTGATTACGGCGCTGGTTCTGTTCCTGATCTTATTCCGGATTCTGCATCGGTTAACTGTAAAATCATGGAGAAAAAGAGAGAGCATCTGAAAATATGACAAAATAAATGGAATGTTCCAGTCGGGTTTTCCCGTACCTGACTGAAACAAAGTGAGGAGAGAGAAAAGAGAAAAAAAGAGGAAACGGCAGTTCCGGGAACCATTTCCATATCATTTGCAAATTGCGGATTCTTCCAGGAACAGCTGTCCAGTAATTTGAATCAGCAAATCCAGTCGTTATTCATGAGCCTGACGCAAAATACACAGTCCAGGCCCATGGAAACAACACAGATACAAACACCACTTCCTGACGGATGATTTTCTTCATTGGGAATGGATTTGTATAAAAATCTTTATCCGGACAGAAGAAAAAGGAGCCCTCTTCCAATACATTATCCTGTCTGGACAAAACAAGCTTTGCCCCAGGGCATGCAGAGCTTCTAGGAAAGAATCAACAACTAAGGAAAGACGGACAACAGCAGAAATCAACAACTGAAATTCCAGTTCAATCAATGCCGCCCGTGTAAAAAAAATCCGTTATTTGATGGGAAAGCAGTCAAAGTCAATGCCGGAAAAATCCACGGACTGCTTCTTTGAAGACTGCTTCAGCATGTAAATTTCATTTTACCGGACAGCAAGAGACTCTGACAGATTTTCATACATCATTCCGTCTATTTCTCCCGAGTCCGGCAAAGAGCTCCAGTTCCGCATGACAGACATTTAGAGACAGATAAGGAAAAAAACTCTGATGAAAAACAATCCTCCAATGGAAATGAATCCGATCAGCGCCATGGATTTTCTTCCGCGCGCTGAAATGCGCAAACTTCAGCTTTCTAGACTTCAAACAATGGTCAGGCGCGCATATGACCATGTGAACCTGTTCCGCCAGAGAATGGATGAGCGCGGCCTCCGGCCGGAACATATTCAGTCTCTGGAGGATATACGTCTTCTTCCATTCACGGTGAAAAATGACCTGAGGGATACCTATCCGTTCGGCCTGATGGCAAGCCCCATGAAAGAAATTGTTCGTCTGCACGCCTCCAGCGGCACTACAGGGAAACCCATTGTAGTCGCATATACCCGGGAAGATCTGGAGGTATGGGCTACCGCCGCAGCCCGGTGCATGGCCATGGTCGGAGTCAACAGCAGTGACATAGGACAGGTTTCCTATGGATACGGTCTCTTCACCGGAGGACTCGGCGCTCATGCAGGCTTTGAAAAACTCGGAGCCACCGTTATTCCCGCATCCGGCGGAAATACAGAAAGACAGATCATGCTTCTGAAGGATTTCGGTGTTACAGCCATAGCCTGTACGCCAAGCTACTTTCTCCACATTGCAGAGACTGCCCAGAACATGGGCATTGATCTGCGCGAACTCCCGCTCCGGGTGGGTATTTTCGGAGCAGAACCGTGGACCGTTGAAATGCGCGACCATATCGAAAAAGTCAGCGGAATACGTGCCTATGACATTTACGGACTCTCTGAAATTGTAGGTCCCGGTGTAGGCTGTTCCTGTCCGGAACAGGCAGGGCTTCACATTCTGGAAGACTTTTTCTACCCGGAAATCATCGATCCGGCAACAGGGGAAGTCCTTCCGGACGGAGAAGAAGGAGAACTTGTGCTCACAACGCTGAGCAAGTTTGCCATGCCGATGATCCGTTACAGAACCAGAGACATTACCAGTCTGATTGCTGAGCCATGTGCATGTGGAAGAACCATCCGGCGCATCTCCAAAATTTCCAGAAGAAGCGACGACATGTTCATTATTCGCGGAGTCAACGTCTTCCCGTCCCAGATCGAGTCTGCTATTCTCAGTGTGGAATCCGTGCTTCCGGTCTATCAGATTATTCTGACCCGCGAACACGGCCTGGACAACGTGGAAGTGGATGTGGAACTGAATCAGAATCTTATCAGTGACAAAGTTGCCGATCTGGAGGCCGCTGCCAAGCGCATTTCACATTCCATTGAAAGAGTTCTGGGCATTCGGGTATTCCTGAAACTGATGCCGCCTAACACCATTCCAAGAAGTGAAGGCAAGGCGAAAAGAGTTATTGACAAGCGCAATCTTTCTGAAATCTGACTAAAAAAAAAGAATTCAATTTTCTCAGCCTGAAATTTCTTTATGAAATCAGAAACTGGAGCTGCAATGCGGCGGTTTCTTGCCGAAGGGGGTAAATTTTATAAAAAAAGTTCCGGATGTTCTCTCCACAGACAAAAACAGAGATTTTCCTGGGAACTTGTAATTTCAGAATTTCAAATTCAGCATTTCTCACCTGCAACTGGGGGATGCTGAAAAATTATTTCTTCTGCATATGTTCAAAATGCATGTGCAGATAAAGCCTTCATTCAGACAAAAATTTTTCTCCCGTTCGAGAACTTGCCGTTTTTCGTCGGGGCTGGCTTCTCCGGAATCCAGTGCATTCATGGCTTCAGACACTGCCTGCAAATTTTTCCGGCATTTTCTGCAAAAAAGCATAAAAAGAATGACTCAAAAATAACCGGAAAAATTCAAGGCTCTGTTTCTCTCCGATGGAAGAGAACGAAGCACGGTTTTTTCTGCAATTTCTGCTGGATCCTTCCAGACTTCCAGCCTGCGCAAACCTGCAAACTTATTATTTCAACACGAAAAGGATTCAAAAATGCAAAAACGCCTTCTCCTGTTTCTTGAAGCAGCTGTTGTATCAGTTGTCCTCTCACTGACTGCAGGATGCAGCTCATTCAGTGCTTCGCATGAACAGACATCCGACAAAGGAGTTGCACTAAGTGATATTCTGAAAGATCCGGAAAATCTTCAAGCTATACAGAAAGGCAGCCGAATGTTGAAAGCCTGTCAAACAGGAGATGCGGATGAATTCCTCGACTGTCTGCCCGCAGACATCCGGGAAAAATTCGGAACTGCTGAATTCACTCGAACCCGGAACGCTATTCAGGAAACCATGGGCACGATTACCTCC
This sequence comes from uncultured bacterium, assembly GCA_949290385.1. Taxonomy (GTDB): domain Bacteria; phylum Verrucomicrobiota; class Lentisphaeria; order Victivallales; family UBA1829; genus CASERY01. The sequence continues at coordinate 8,199 of CASERY010000080.1, forward strand.
TACGAATACCTGACAATGCTCGATTCCCCGCTCTTTAAAACGCATCTCTGGAAAGTCCATTTCAAGCGGGAAGGCACCCTGGAAAAGGACAAAGTCTTCACACAGGACACACTCTTCCGGATCGTTACAGGGAACCTGGACGGAAAAACCTATATCGTTACCTTTGGATTTCTTTAATACAGATTCCATGACTCTATGAATTTTTATGGGAACTGCTTTTGTTATCTGAAATTGTTTTACTCATATTGATGATAAATTCTCAGGAAGGAAGAAAGATCACAGCCATAGAAAAACACAGAAAAAGATTCTGCCGGCAAGTCCGGCTCAGCCTTTGCAGGAATCGGAAAGAAAACATCGGGCACACAGACGATTATTCTTCCGAAAAGAACCTGGCCCGGGGATCTTCCGGCTTATGCTTGAAACAATCCAAGGAAACAGAAAAAAATGAAACTGCTTCTTAGAACAACCGCGCTGATTCTTCTAGGATTCTGCATGCAGGAATTCACCGGATATGCGCAGGAAATCAGGGATGTCTCCGTAGTTATAGGCGATGCCCAGGAAAACATGGTCAGCAAACTTTATGAAATGAAATACGTGCGCGCCGCAGATATTGCCCCTTATATATCCGCAGCTGTCAAACGCTACAACACCAATTCGCTGGTCCGCCGCATCAATTACCATGTGGAGTCGGAAACCAAGCTGTTGGTGACCACGGGGGAAAATTTCATGCCCTATGTAGATGAGCTGATTGCGAAGCTGGACCGTCCTGGGAAAAAAGATGAATTCGGCTCCATTATTGAAGGTACAGGAATCTACCGCATTTCCTACACCCCCAGATACCGTGCCACGAAAGACCTCGCTCCGATTCTTCAGGATTATATTGGATCCGGAGAAGGTTCCGTATACATAAACCCGCAAACCAACATTATCATGTGGCAGGACGAATACTACAGTGCTCTGGATGATCTGAATGCACTGGAACATTTTGACCGTCCCCTTCCCCAGGTTCGTCTCCGCATTAATTACTACGAAGTGCGTGAGAGCACGCTCCGGGATATGGGCTTCGATTATCTTGCCTGGAAGAACGGTCCCGGCCTCAATTTCCTGAATATCGGCTATAATGCAGGAAAAATCGTGGTGGATGACATGATCCTAGGTGCAGCAAATGCTGTGACATTCTCTGAATCTTGGAATTACGGGGGATTTTTTTCCGCACCCCAGTTTGATTTAAGTTTCATTCGTCTTCTTCAGCAGTCCGGGGCAGCCAACATCAGTGCGTCAGCCACGCTGACCATGCTGAGTGCCCCCATCGGTTACGTGGATGAAAACGGCACAGGACATATAGCCACAGATATTTACGGCAGTTCTTCAGGCCCTGTTTATGATGAGCTTAAAAAGTATCAGTATTCCATTTCCATGGTTCCCGAATATCAGAATATTGAAAAGGATGCTGTGGGTGTTACAACCATTGGTGCCGGAACTCTGCCTGAGCTTGAAATGACGTTTTACAAACCGGTGGTCTGTTTTCCAACGGCCACCGGCGTGCTGGATGAAAGCGGACATCTTCCCTCCACAGAAGAATTCTACATGCAGGCCAAAGCGCTGCCCAACAACGGAGGTGTTATTCTTTCATACGAAGGCACATTCAAAAATGTGGTGGAGCGCGGCAGCAATGGAGCAGAACTTGCCAATGCCACCTCGCTTTACGGCGGACTTACCCTGGGCTTTGAGAATGAAAAAATTCTTACCGTTTACGAACAGACCAATGATGTAGAACAGACCATCGGTCTGCCCTTTTTTTCCAAGTTGCCTGTTCTGAAGTATCTTTTCAGTACAGAGACAACGATTCAGGAACACACCTATATTGTTATTACTGCGGAAGCCAGCCTGATTCATCCTGCGCTGTCGAATACCTTCCCCATGGTCAGTGTTTCTCAGAAAAATGAAATGAACCTGGAACAGTGAGGCATCCCCATGAATCTGAAATATTTTCTTTTCATAATAGCAGCAGTTTTTCTGCCTGCAGCCGTTTTTGCAGCGGATTATCCCATTGTTCCCGGAACTCCGCGTGCAGAAAACAACAAAACGACTCCGGGCTATGAATCCAGCAGAGTGGACACCCGTTTCAATGTGGACATCGGCAAGGAAACCCGAGTCATTAATATTATACGCGACACGAACAATCCCTTTGTCATCACAAAGGCCTATGAGCTGAAAAACGCCAATCCATTTGCCATTCGCGGATATCTTCTGGACATGGTAAAAGCCAAAAAGATTTCATCCAGCGACACCAGTGTGGATGCCATTCTGTATAACGACGGTACTGCCATGGTACTGGTCTCTGCAGAGGAATATCGTTTTAATGACACAGCCAATGGAGAAGGTTTCGACCGTATTATAGAACGTCTGGACAAACAGGGGCTTGCCTTTTATTCCGGGACCACCTCATTTGTCTATTATCCCAAGGCCAGCATGGCTGCCAATCTATAGCAGATGGTCTCCCAGGTTGGAGCGGATTTTGAGTTAGGCAGTGCTTCAATTTTTGTGGATCCATGGCTGAATTGTGTTCTGGTGAGCACGGCCCCGTGGGATGCCAAACATATCCAATCCATGCTGCAGAAATACGACAAACCGGCTCCGGAAGTCCGTGTTTCCTATAAAGTCATTGAAATTTATGCGGAAAATGATGACAAAATCGGCAACGACTTCCAGGCTTGGAAAAACAATGACGGAGTCGACCTTTTCTCTGCCGGAGGACGTTATCGCCGTAACTGGTCTACCTTCTTTACCGGAGGTGTTGACAATACGGGACTTAACAAAACAGAATATTATAACTTCAATCCGAAATGGAACACCCGTTATCTGGATTTTCTGACCTCCAATGGGAAAGCGAAAGTCCTGACCAGTGGAACACTGCTGGTTAAAAATCGGGAAGAGTCCCGAATTACGATCAATTCAGGTTTCTTTTACGACCGTACGGATGAAGACTACAAGAATCTGAATGCAGATGCTATTGAGCGCCAGGCATTGACTAAAATGGTTCCCACCGGAGTTCTGTCTCAGATGGATGGAGTTGAAAGTATCGATCCCAGAGCCGAAAATTATTCCCGTGTGCAGGGCCAGTAGACTGCCATGAACAACCCTGTCATTGTATCAGACGGTACCCCAGAAGGCACCTTCCTGGTCAGCGGATTGAATCAGGTCTACCAGGATGAGGACGCATCCACCAATGATGCAGTCCCTGGCATTCTGCACGGGAAACTTCAGCAGACCATGACAGATAACGGCTTCTACTTTGACATGACCATCAATGCCATAGCCACTTCTGCTGCAGCGACGCTGGAGTTTGATCTGGCATCCCAGTCTCTGATTGGCTGGAATGGAGATGGAACACCACGAACCAGCAATTCCAGTATCAGTACAGCTGTCCAGATTGGTTATGAAGCAAAGGAGTTTGTGATTGGCGGAATCAATAAGAAAGAAGTGGTTCGAAGCGTTTCCGGCCTTCCCTTTGCAAAAGATCTGCCTGTCATTGGTTTTCTTTTCGGAAGCGAATCAGAATCAATCAAATCCTCCATGATTGTCTTGATAGCCACTGCGGAATATTCGCAGCCAAGTGATCCCATGCCTGCAGTCGTTGCAGAAAATGTGGGCAAAATCACGGATGAAATTGTCCAAGGAGAAAATGCCCCCCTGGACAATATAGGGTTCCAACAGCTTCTGCTGGATGAGTAAGTCTTCCTGTTAAAGAATATTGATGCGAGAAAGAAAAACCTTTTGAGGAAAGGTTCTTTCCTTCTCACGCTCTTCCTTTTCCAAACCTTTTTGAATCATCTTTTCCCTCAATGGGAAAAGATAAGGTATAGCGGCTCTTAAAGGGCTGTTGTAGAATAGGCTAGTTTTGTGTTGAGGAAGGAAAAGAATAATTTGATTATTACTATATGCGAGAAAGAAAAACCTTTTGAGGAAAGGTTATTTCCTTCTCGCGCTCTTCCTTTTCCAAACCTTTTTGGATCATCTTTTCCCTCAACGGGAAAAGATAAGGAGACACCTATTTTCCAGAGATATGATAAAAATGGAATGTGTTCATAAGAATAAGCTCAAAACTGGCAACTATATTTTAACTAAACTGAAATAAGGAAAAAGACTTCTTGAATAGGTCGCAATACTGAGAATACAGAAAGTAAAAACGATGATATCAGATAAGTAATTTGCCTTAAGGTCTATTTCAAAAACAGAAAAATTTTCTGTAAAAAATGCTAAAGGGATCTCTCTTTATGGGAAATTCAGAAGTTTTTTTGAGTTCAGCAGCAGAAAAAAATTCTATTTTTTCATTTCCAAATAAAAAAAATAGTAGACAGAACATCCACTTTCCCTATCTTAGGAATAGAGAACAGTCGATTGAGTGCTCATTAAAAAAACGAAGAAGATTTTCTGCGGGATATCAACAATTTCCCTCCTCCAGTGGAAAATTTTCGTTCATCCGGAAACCGTTGTCATTAACAGCTTTCATAGTCAGGCATGCAGACCATGAAAAACTGAAAAAAATGATTTGACCTGAAATCCGGGACTTCGCACTGGTTATTCTCCAAAGAATCAAAATGTTGAAAAGAATAATCAGAATATGAAACATCAGCAAGTCGAAAAACGACAGACGAGGAGTATTACTATGAAAGTTATCAGAATTTTGACCGTTTTTGCCGTAGCCGGAATGATGCAGCTCTGCGGAATGGCTTTTGCCGATGACAATACTGCTGAACCCATTGCAGCTGATGATACAGCTGTCGTTGAAGAAACTGTTACAGATGATACTACAGTCATTGACGAATCTGCTTCTGACGAATAGACAGATGACACTGCAGCTATCGAAGCAGAAGCCGATGATATTGTTGTTGAATAAATTGTCAAATTAAAAATGAATTTTGGATCATGGGATTCACCATGATCCTTTTTTTATTCATGTACTAATTAAAAAAATCCCCACCCCCTATCTTTTCCCGTGGAGGGAAAAGATGATGCAAAAAGGTTTGGAAAAAGAAGAGCGCGAGAAGGAAA
>CASERY010000081.1 GCA_949290385.1 uncultured bacterium
TAACTTATCATCATTTCGCACTTTGTCAAATACGTTTTCTGACTTTTTTCAGATTTTTTTCTGAGGTCTTTCTTCGGATCCTTCCTAAGATCCCATACAAAGACTCCTCCCAGCAAAAATCTAGCTCAAAAAACACTCTAGGCGTTCGTGCGTATATCTTAAAAAGCATACGTCCATCAAAGATGACGTGGGATTTAAACTACACCTCTATCTCAATTTTGTCAAGCCGTTAAAAAAGAACTTTTGAAAAATCTCTTTCCATCAAATCGCTATAGTGTTTGGCTTAATATAAAAACATACATCTTATTTCTGAGTTCCTTTATTTATTTTTCGTTCTTTCATGACTTATTATCTCGTTACTCATGCTTTCACGATGATTTTAATCTCGTATCTTACTTCTGCTTGACAGAAACAGAAGAACAGAGAACATAGAATAGAATGGATTTTCCCTATGTTTTATAATCCGAAATGGATAACTCTTTTTTTGGTATTTTTCGTATTTTTTATTCAACAAAAACATTGAAATATAAATAGAACTGTTTTACTCTAAAGAAACATTAAAAAAGGAACTGTTATGATTCAGGTTATTGGGAAAGTATTCAATATTATGGAATTACTTAGAGATAATCAGAAGTTATCTCTGGGACTCCTTGCCAAGCGTTCCGGAATCCATAAAAGTACGCTCTGCAATCTGCTCCGGACAATGACTGCTCTCGGCTACATCGATAATGACGGAAACGGTAATTACAGTATTAGTGAAAAATTCAAACAGCTCGCTATGCCGCTCCCTCAGGAGAAACTGCTGCAGAACCAATGTCTGCATTTTTGCAAAAGCCTGGCAGACTATACGCAGGAATCTGGAGTAATTACAACGATCAGACATAATGAACTGTCAATCCTGGCTCAGGCACAATATCCACGAAGTCTGATGCTCAGCATGACTATTTATGAAAATCTTTCACTGTATCATAGTGTTTCCGGGCGGATTATCCTGGCATTTCTGACACAGCCAGAACTAGATGGCATCGTGAAACATTATGGATACCCCGGGGATAAATGGAATCATATAGTTAATGACGATCAACTGGAAGAAGCATGCCGTGAACTTCGCACAGCAAAAATCTCCATTATGTCTAACGCTGTCGACGGGATAAAAGCGTTTGCCATGCCAATCTTTGATGATCAGAACAAAGTCTGTGGAGCTGCCGGACTTACTGTGCCAATCTTTCGTCTCGATGACAAAAAAGAAAAAGACATTCTTCAGGCACTCCGCGAATGTGTTTGCGGACTTACATTGAAAAATATCTCCCTGAACCTGAATTGCAAAACATGGAGGCTCCTCTGAAATGGATATCAACAATCTCGAAAAATTTAAGACAAAAATGGCATCCGGGAAAATGTGTATCGGTACAGTTATCACGCTTTCAGATCCGGCTGTCAGTGAACTCGCCGGCGACGCCGGAATGGATTTTACCTGGATCGATGCAGAACATTCGCCCCATACTCTGGAATCTGTCATGGGGCACGTTATGGCGCTGCGCGGCACAGACTGCGCACCTCTCGTTCGTGTAGCATGGAACGATGCAGCCATTTTAAAACCGGTCCTTGATCTCGCTCCGGCTGGAGTTATCATTCCCATGGTCTGCACGGCGGAAGAAGCAAAACGCGCCGTTGAAGCCTGCAAATATCCCCCTAAAGGAATCCGCGGATTCGGCGTTCGCCGTGCGGTAAAATATGGACAGACAGATCTCGACAGCTATATCAAAACTTCCGAAAATGAACCCATGGTGATTATACAGATCGAACACATCAATGCCGTCAGGAATTTGGACGCAATCCTGAATGTCCCCGGCATAGACAGCATCTGCATCGGCCCCTGTGATCTCTCGGCATCCATGGGACTCATTCAGGATGTCAATGGTGAAGAAGTCAACAAAGTAATCGATGAAATCTGCATCAAAACAAAAGAAGCCGGACTACTCCTTGGAACCGCTTCTGCAGGACCCCGCTGGAAAAAACGCGGAACCAACTGGATCGCCCTCACCTCCGACTACGGAAGCATGTTTGCTCAATACCGCAAAATCATCGGAGAAAATGCATGAAAACTGCCATGATTACCGCAGAGGAAAATGAAATTCCTCCCGATACCCTCGCAGCCATTCGCAATGCCGGAATTCAAATCATCTGCAAGAAATGCACTACGGAACAGGAACTGATCACATTTGCCTCAGATGCAGATGTGCTCTGGATGTTCGGTCCAAATCTCGCACTGACGTCCGACGCGTTGGAACATCTGCCGAAATGCAAGGCTGTTTTCCGAAGTGGAAGCGGAGTCGACGCACTCCCTCTGGAAAAAGCAAAATCATTGGGAATCGGGATTTACAATACCCCTGAATCCATTGCAGAATCTGTTGCAGAACATGCAGTTTCCCTGCTCTTCGCCATGGCTCATACCATTGTGCAAGGAGACAGAAATGTGCGACAGGGAAAATGGTTCGACGGACTCAATACCACGCGTTGGCACCTGACAGGAAGAACACTGGGACTTGTCGGATATGGACGAATCGCACATCATGTAGAAAAAATGGTCTCCGGCTTTTGTATGCGTGTGATTCATTTTGATCCGTTTACAGAAAATTCAACGCCGTTGAACCAGCTGTTGTCTGAATCCGATTTTGTTTCTCTGCACTGTCCTCTGACAAACGAAACACGACACATGATCGGGGACGCTCAATTCCGCATCATGAAAAACAATGCCATTCTCATCAATACTTCCCGAGGTGCAGTTGTCGATGAAAAAGCACTGATTCATGCCTTGGAAAACGGAATTATTGGAGGAGCAGCCATTGATGTTACAGACCCCGAACCACCGGAAAAAGACAATCCTCTCTTTCAAATGGAAAATGTGATTATAACCCCTCACATTGCAGCCTTTTCCGCAGATTTTGAAAAGAATTTCTGGAATTGTTCCGTGGAAAAACTCAAAGCTCTCAGCCATATGATTCCATGATCATACCATAATCATCAATCGTTCATTAGAAAAAGCCGCATACAAGGAAACTTTTATGCGGTTTAATTTTTTTGCATCATATCCAGAAAGGTTCAAATAAAACAACTAGAAAATTATAAAAGCCGTGAATCTAAACAGCCGCAATAAAAAAGGGCAGAGCATCTTCAATACAAAAATCTTTCCCGGTTTTCTGCTATTTTTCCCATGCACAGCAAAGTCCCATGGCAGAAATCAATGTACAACCTATATGGATCGCGGAACAGACTTTCCAGCGAAATTCCATAAAGGTAGATAATAACTCCTATGATATGGATCGATTGAAATAAAAACTCAGAAAGTAAAACAGATTTTCCAGAACGCTGAACGTCTATCCGCCCGCAAATGCAGCCAGATAGAACTGTACCCAGGAACGAAGCAGATGTGGACGTTTTTCCAAAAGCCAGATCATACCACTCTGCTTTAGAACTTCCTCTTGAAACGGAGCAACACAAACCATGAAGAAAGCGGCAAAATTGCTGCTCACGAAACCGTATGGATATGCAATAAAACAACCCGGTACGGCAAATAGACCACCCATAACTCCGACCGCAACAGAAATCTAACACAGGGAAAATACAGAATGTTTTGTCTTTTCCCGGACCGATTCCCCGGGAAAAGCCGGACTCTGTGCGGATTGGCAAAGCCAGGGTTCGTTCCACACAGAACTGAATTTCTTTTCTATTCCGGATCCCGATTCCGATAGGTGCTCTACATGAAATGCCGGTTCATGTTCCGTACTTAGATATTGTTTCTTCATCATGAATCTTCTTTTCAGGAATAACAGCCGTACCGTATGCAATCAGTTCAACACCGCTGGCAACACGTCTGTTCTATCCATGAATAAATGCTGTCTCAAATCTTACATTATAGACTTTATCCGCATACAATGAATCGGCTTCCGCAAGAAGCCTTACAAGAACGGTTCTACGGGCGGTATCACAAAGCAATGTGTAATTCTTGAGTTCCCCGCCAAGCAGTCCTTTGAGGGACGACAGAAACGTTGATACAATATCATTTGCCACAACCACAGATCCTGTAACCAGTACGCAATTGACACAGCGCAGGTTATCCGGCAGTTTCTTTGTGTTTACAATCTGGATATGATCTAAGTATTTTGCTTCTTCCTCGGCAAGAAAAATCCTCCGTTTTCTGTTGATATAGCTGCGTGTAAAGGCACAAATCAGCAACAGAAGAACCGGAATAACAATCTGGGCGATATTTAGAAAACAAAAAAAATTTTCCATGTTCAGGCTTCCAATGTCTATTCAGGATCCGATTCTATAGTCTATGCATCCAATTCTATATTCTGTTCTGTATTCTGATATGCATCTTCTTCATCTACAAGAACAACAGCGGTTCCATACACATACAGCTCTGCAGCAGATACCGTAATACAGCTTGTGGCAAAGCGGACATTGACGACAGCATTTGCCTGAAGCTCCTCTGCCTGGGCAATCATCCGTTCCATGGCTTGCCTCCTCGCCTCCACAAGAAGTTCGGTATAGCCTTTCAATTCACCGCCCACCAGATTTTTCAGCGATGCAGCGATATCACGTCCCACATGTTTTGCACGGACAGTATTGCCTTGAACCAACCCTTTGACTTCAACAATTCTTTTTCCCGGAACAGTTTCTGTATTGACAACAATCATGATGATCCTCCTGCACACTATAAAGTTTCTGAAAAGCCGATGTGATGAATATGCAACCTGATAAATTTTACAGAATATATTTGCTCCCTGATACTTAATAATGAATAGATTTTTTAGAATGTCAAATAGAAAAGTAAAAAATTAATGAAAAGTCATTTTATTCGTCGACCTTTTTAACATCCAACAGATTTTTTGACGAAATACAGCGGAATCAATCATGCACTCCCCTGAAATATTCTGTCCGCCGCATCTTCCTTTCCCGGAAAAACTCTATCCTTTTCAAATCTGGCGGCTTTCACGAATGAAAAATTCATGCTATATTTTTACACGGACATCTTCCGTGAATTTCCAGTCAGCCAGTTCTCAGGAGATCCCCCGCCTGACAATAACATTGTACAACTCATCTATTCCAAGGAACAATATGAAGAAAGATTCATGTATGAAGTCCAGTTCAAAAAAATCTAACAAGGCAGTTTTCAAGGAATCCGCTGCAGCAACTCTTGCAGAACGAATTTTTCACCTCAGCAACAGCAGAACCAGTGTCAGGACCGAAATCCTTGCAGGAGTTACTACTTTCTTCACAATGGCCTATATTCTTGCAGTCAACCCAAATATCGTATCCAGCGCTCCGGGACTCGGCGTCGAAAAAGGTGGATTGTTCATTGCTACAGCTCTCGCGGCAGCCGCTGGAACCTTTTTGATGGCTTTTTTTGCTAACTATCCGTTCGCACTTGCTCCTGGCATGGGCCTGAATGCTTTTTTCACCTTTGTTATCTGCGGGGCCATGGGATACAGCTGGCAGTTTGCTTTTTTCGCAGTTTTTATAGAAGGTCTGATCTTTCTCTAGCTGACACTTACGAAAATCCGTGAGAGTTTATTCAACAGCATCCCGACCTGTCTGAAACTTGGCGTCACAGGTGGTATCGGATTGTACATAGCATTCATTGCACTCACCAGCGCGTTTATTATTGTGGATAATCCTGCAACTCATCTGTCTCTGCAGGATTTTCATCCGGAAACCTTTTCCTCTACGGGAATCAGCGCACTTCTGGCAATTGCCGGTACTTTTATTACCGCATGGCTGTTGATAAAAAATATCCGAGGGGCCTTTCTTCTGGGAATCATCATCACCTGGATTCTCGGAATGATCTGCCAGGCCTTCGGCATTTACCAGGTTTCACCGGAGCATAACTGTCTGAGTCTTTATCCTCAACTTTCTCTAAGCACCCTTCCCGACGCATTCTCAAGTTTTGGCAACCTTTTCGGCGCCCTTTTTGAGACAGAAAACTGGACGCGGACAGGGGTGGAAAGTTCCGGATGGAATCTGCTTCTTTCCTTGAATTTTATCACGATCATTTTCGCGCTTCTTTTTACAGACCTCTTCGATACTCTCGGGACCTTGATCGGCGTCAGTACAAAATGCGGACTGCTGGATCAAAATGGCAGACTTCCCCGGATTAAAGGCGCACTTCTGGCAGACTCTCTTGCCACATCTGCAGGTGCAATTTTCGGTGCTCCGACTACAACAACCTATCTTGAATCCTCCGCCGGAGCATCCGCAGGTGGCAGGACCGGACTTACCGCATGCACAACCGCCATACTTTTTCTCATGGCTATTCTTCTAGCCCCGATTTTTCTGGCTGTGCCATCTTTTGCTACGGCACCAGCCCTGATCCTTGTAGGTTTTCAGATGATCTCCATCCTGCCGAAGATTCGCTTTGATGACTATACCGATGCCATTCCGGCATATTTGACAATCCTGATTATGCCGCTTTCCTACAGCATTTCAGATGGAATCTGTGCAGGAATCATTTCCTGGACAATCTTAAATGTTCTCTGCGGCAAACACCGGAAAGTTTCTCTGCTCATGTATATTCTCACAGTTATTTTTATTGCAAAATATTTCTGTCTCGCATAAGGATTTCATCAAATGACGACACACGCGCTCTCCATTTTCTATCCTCACCTCGGCACAATTATTGAACAGACCGGCAAATCATGGCTGGATACAGCAGCCATCCTTAAAGATCACGGCATTTCCAAAGTTGATATTTCACTGGAAGACATTAAACGGGATGGGGTTTTCCAGAATCTGCAGGAAGCCGGCCTCCAGATTGAATCCGTCTATGTCTTCTGCGGATTTCATGAGGATCCGGAAAACTTCATTGCGCTTGATGTCATTTCATAGGCTGAAAAATACGGCTTTAAAAAGGTTCTTGCCGTGCCCGGATTTCTCTCGGATAAGATTCCGGATGCCTTTGAAAATATCCTGACTGGCTTCCAGCAGTTCTGCTCCCAGTGTCAGGAAAAATATCTCCAGGTTCTTCTTGAAGACTTCGGTTCGGCAGAGGCACCTTTCGGCACATCCTCGCAAGTCCTGTATTTTCTGAAAAGCATTCCCGGCCTTCAGGCTTGTCTGGACACTGGAAATTTTGAATTTTTTGGAGAGGACCTCAAATCGGCCTATGCCAGACTTCGGGGAAGAATTGCCCTGGTGCACTGCAAAGATCATACCCGTTCTTTCCGTCCTGGATCCGAATGCGAGTTTCACACCCTTGACGGACAGCCTCTTTACTCCGCTGCGGCCGGAGACGGATTCCTTCCGCTGGAATCCGTCGTTAAACAGCTGATTGCCGATGGATACCAGGGAGATTTCTCCCTTGAACATTTCGGGACTCCGGACATGCTGGGCGACATCCTCCGATCTGCTGAAAATATATCCCGCTGGATTCAGGAAGTGAAAGTAGGTTCATCCAGATCATTTCTATAAGCAAGTTTGGCAGATCCCAGGAATACCCTTTTGGAGGACCTGGCATTTGTATACAGTAATTCTCGTTCAGAGAAACTTTAAAAATATCAGGCTTGCTTTTCATCTTCATAGAACTATTATAACCTTCAGAGTTGATTTTTTCCTCCAGGAGGAAATCCTCCACCGGAAGATACAGGCAATACACATTTTTCTGTGTATCAACAGCCGTATCATGCGGGAAAACACTCACTCAATCAGCAATCAGGTTATTAGTATATCCAGCTAAAAATCAGGAGTTCATCAAATTCATGGGAAAAAAGGGTCTGCTCGTTTCATTCGTTCTGCTTTTTCTCACCACGACTTTTTCCGTCCAAGGAGGCGAAATGACAAAGGAAGTCAGCTATTTAAATTCACGGCCGTCAGCAGTGGACAAAGAAGCTCTTGCACAAAAAGTTCACACGGATTTCCACAGTATTTCCGATAACGGAAGAAACGATATTGTCCATTATACCGTTCCGGCCATCAGCAATCTGAAACGGACGGAGGATTTTTATCCGGAGGACGGCATCCCGGGCGGACCGCTGTCCTTCATCGCAGCAAAGGATGAATTTGAACCTGCATCCATGGTTCTATATGCGTTTAAGGATTATCCTTCTGTAAAGCTGACCATCAGCGATCTTGAGGGGCCCGGCGGAAGGATTCCATCAGAAAGCATCGACTGTGCCGTAGTCAAAATTTGGGTTCAGTCCGGATGTGCATGGTACAGCTATTTTTCTGACTCCTCCGGCCGTGAATTGGTTCCGGAACTTCTGCTCCATGATGAAAAACTCGTCCGGGTTGATCCTGTCAAAAGGGAAAATTATTTACGCAATACCCTCCCGGACGGAAAAGAAGAATATCTCTGGATCAGCGCCCCCAATGAATTTCATGTTCCAGTCTGGGGACATGAGGAAAATATTGTCGATGCAAAATCCATTCAGCCATTCTCTCTTGAAAAAGGAGAATTCAAGCAGATCTGGCTGACTTTTCATGCTCCGGCAGATGCTGCCGCCGGTATTTACCGAGGAAAAGTCTCTCTTCAAATTGCAGATCCGGAGAATATTTCCAACGGAGAACCCCTTCTTGAAATTCCTGTTCAGGCACGGATTCTTCCCTTCCGACTTCCGGAGCCCGGAACCAATTACGATCCTGCTAAAACCTTCTACACATCCGCCTACTGCAACAACAATCTTGCCCGTTATGTTCAGGCAAATGGCGGAGATATACCCAAAGCCATGAAACGTCTGGCCGCTGAATATAAAGGCTACCGTGATCACAATCTTATGAATCCGCAGATCTGCGGCATTCTTCCGGAAGAAACACGCAATGGATGGAATAATATCCAAGCCTTTTTTCAAGGAGAAAATCTCGAACTTTATGAACAGCAGATGATTCTTTTCCGAGATGCCGGACTCGATTCCAAAGTTCTTTTCGATCCGCTTCTGGCGACACCCGATTACAAAAACTTTCCTTCAGGGAACACACCGGAGGATACAGCTGAAGTCCAAAGACGGCTTGACAGCTGGATCCAGACTCTCCATGAAACACTTTCAGTTGTCCGCAAGGTTTTCCCGAACAATCCTGAAATCTATTGTTTCGGCTGGGATGAGCCGGATATGACCACTCTCCACCGGGAACGCCAACCTTGGAAAATGCTGCACAGTGAAGGCTTCAAAATCTACAGCACCGGTCAGGACTCTCATCTGCTTCATGCCGGCTTCAACGAGGATTTCATTAACTATGGCGGACGATTTGATGCACCTACAGCCAGACTCTGGCATTCATTCGGCGTACGTCTCAACAGTTACGCGAATCCGCATACCGGCCCGGAAAATCCGGATTTCTGTCGTCGCAGGCACGGTATGGAACTGTATCTGGCTGATTTCGACGGAACCAACAACTACATGGTTGCGGGAAATGACTGGAATGACTTTTCATGGGCTCATTTGAATTTCCGTGCCTTTAACTGGGTCTATCCGGCATCGGACGGATTCGTGACAACCATTCAGTTTGAAGGCTTCCGTGAAGGCATTGATGATGTCAAATATGCCACGCTTCTGCGTCAGACTGCCGCCAATGCAATCCGCGACGGCAATCAGGATCAGATTTATCAGGCAAAAGCGGCCCTGCAATGGCTGATCCTTGCCGATGTAAAAAACTGCGATCTCAATACACTGCGCCTGGAAATGATTCACAAAATTCTTCAGCTTGAAGAATTCATCCCCGAAAAACTGTCCTCGCCGCAGGCACAAAAGTAAATCAAAATGGAAAAAGTTTTTCAGCCATTGCTCTTTTTCTGAAAACAGCAAAAGATCTCTTGGAAAAAACATAAAAAATCCTCCTGTCCCGGATGCCCGGGCACAGGAGGATTTTCTGGATAGACAGAGATACCGATTTTAAAGGCCCAGTCCTGAAAAAACGATTTTTTTATTTTTCATCCGCAGCACTCTGGAAGATCATGATCCGGCAGAGAGACAAAGATGAATGCAAAGGCTCTTTCACGCAGATATTTCTGGACACGAAGTCGGTACAAATCCGGAACGTGAGACCTTAAACATTTACACCGGCTTTGTTCAGAAGAGCCTGAACTTTTTTCACATCAACGTCCCGCGGAAGAATATTTTCCTGCACAGCAATTGCCGCCGCTGTACCAACGCCCTGTCCCACATTCAGGCAGATCGGCATAACCCGGTAATTCGAATGCGCCTTGTGCGTTCCGGAAATATTACGCCCGGAAAGCAGAAGAGAATCAATCTTGACAGGCACACAAGCTCTGTATGGAATCGTATAAGCTCCTTTGGAATGGAAATGCTTCTGAGCTCCGTTCTCATCAAGTCCGGGTCCCTTGAGACTGTGGATATCGAAATTGAAGTAGTTCCGTGTCGCAATCCAGTCGTCAAACACGCGGGCCTCCAGAATATCTTCCGCTGTAACCGTATACAAGCCCTTGAAATGGCGTGTTTCACGGACACCCACATTGGATGCGGATGTAACCAGGTAACAATTTTCATACCCCGGAGCATATTCCCTGAGGAAAGGAATCATTTCATCTATCTGGCGGCGGC
>CASERY010000082.1 GCA_949290385.1 uncultured bacterium
ACATTTTGAAGAAGACTGTCCATGCGCTGTTCCCCGGAAAAGTACACAGAAAAAGCGTTCCAGAAGGAGAAGCCGCACTCGCGCAAGAAGAAAAAATGACGGTATTCAAAAAGAAAGTGTTTCAGAGAATGCTGCCGAAAAAAATTCCCCTTCATCAAAGACTGATTCCAGTCGTACTGCAGATTCTTTGTCTCATGCAGAGAGCAGGGAGGATGTTTCTGCCAGTCAGGTTTGAGTGAAACAGAAGGCTTGCATTTTTTTTATAAGGCATGCAGATGCGGATGAGTGGATTCCGTGAAAGACTGAACCCCTGGCGGACTTGGATTTTTTGAGGCAAAGTTTCGCGGGAAAATTCTTGGACAGAGAAATATTACGAAAGGTTGCAGCATCCTATCGTATCTGCTGCATGCAGGAGTTGTTGAAACGGCGGAAAATTTTGAAGGCAAACATCAGAACTCTGACTGGAGAGATGTTGGCTGACAAAGAAAGAATTCTGTCAGGCATAAATCTGGATCCAAACCTGAAAAACAAATCTGAACCTGCCGGGAAAACTGGAGCCGAGTTTTTTAGGCGGGTGCCACAACAGAATCCGCGATTTGCAGCAGATCAGTTTGAAAAAAGCTGAATGCTGAATGGGGAAAGCCTTTGGAAATTGATCAGGTACAGTTGAAACTCCGAAACTGAGGAATCCCCGAAAAGAGGATTGGGAAATGAATTCACAGCCAAAACAGAATGAAAAACTCGATGAAATGATTCGTCGTTTTGCTTCAGCCCTAGTTTCTGCACATATCCTTTTCCCTGTAGAAAACGGATTTACTGTTCCGGAAACAGCAAAGAATATGGAACGGTTGTTTGATTCAGAGTCGGGAAAGTCTGACAGAAAATCTGCCGTTTTTACCCGTGATCTGATCCGGTTCCTGGAGTTGGCATGGAGCAATCTTGCTGCAGGGGGGGAGATGCCTGATCTGGTACGGGAGAATCTTCCATATGCACAAGATCCGGTTGTTTGTCTGAACCGGCTGACGGGAGAGTGTACAGGGAAGTCTTTCTCCGAAATGCTGGAAAGAGCAATGGAAGAAAATGCGTATGATCTGTATCTGGAAAATCTGAATCGCATGAATGAAAATGCGGATGTCTTTAAACAGGATTTTATTTTTTACCTGAAGCACGCAGATTCGTTTCGGGAAAACCTGGAAACTCTGATTCCGGATTATCTGAATTTCCTCCGGTCAGGGAAAGAATATTTGCTCGAAAGACTCTACCCTTCCGCGGGGCAATTGCGGACATCCTGTGATGGAAAAGGTCTTTTGTCAGAAAAACGTACAGATGAAATTTTGGAACATTTCAGAAGGCTCTGGCAGGAAAAACAGATGTTTGGCAGTTCGAGGATTTACAGGCACAGCAGTTTGGGATTCAGTCCATTGGCGCTGAAAAATATCCGCGATGTTCATGCCTTCTATGGCTATCAGGAAGTCCGGAGAATCATGCTGGAACATTACAAAGCCTTTTCAGAGGGCCGTTCAAATCTCCCGCTGCTCATCAGCAGCTTGCCGGGGCTTGGCAAGACCCAGATGACAATTTCTCACGTTCTGTACTTCAATAATCTGACGTTGGTATTGCCGGACCCCGGGGATATCGCGGAGGGTTTGGAAGCATTAATTTTGAAACTGGAAGGTTTTAAAGACAGGCGTTTCGTCCTGTTCTTTGATGATATTGATGCAGAGAAGACCAACTGGTATTTTTTCCGGACACGTATTGGGGGCGCTTTTTCCCTACCCGAAAATATAACGGTAACAGTGGCTTCCAATCAGGTTTTCCCTGCCAGCGTGAGCAGCAGGGGAAGAGGATTTACGTTCCCGATTTTTGACGAAATCCGCTGCATGGAGATGGTGGGAGACAGTTTGCAGAATATGGGCATGAAACATCCGTCTTCTAATCTGGTATCCGTGATCGCAGCGGACTATGTGGAACAGTTCGGCCAGAAAGTATTTGAAGAGCTTAGTCCCCGGACACTGGTTCGCTACCTGGATGAACTGAGAAAAAATCCGGAAAAGCGAAGTCAAATGCTGAAGATTTCTCAGGGTGAACTGATCCCGCGTCCGGATTCTCAGGTTTTTTATGAAGAAAATCTGAAGCTCATGCGCCGGATCTATGGAGATTCAATTCTGGATGACTGGCGCACACGGGAACTTCAGGGAGGAAAGAAACGTGTCTGATAGAGTCTATATTGAAAATGGTTCCATGGTTCTTTTTAATGAAGAATACTTCATGCGGCAGGCTCTTCTGTGTGCAGAAAAGGCCGCTGCTGCAGGCGAGGTCCCCGTTGGAGCTGTGGCTGTCCGCGATGGGCGGATTATTGCCAGAGCATGGAATCAGGTGGAGCAGCTGAAAGATGCTACTGCTCATGCAGAGGTCCTTTTAATCAGTGCTCTTTCCTCTCTTACAGGAGACTGGCGTTTGGATGGCATTGATCTTTATGTGACTAAAGAACCCTGTGCCATGTGTGCGGGTGCCATGGTCAATTCCAGAATTCGCAGAGTGGTGTTCGGCATGGGGGATCCCAGAAGCGGCTGTGCGGGGTCTGCACTGGACATAACAGGATTTCCGGGAATGCTTCATCAGGTTGAGGTGACAGGAGGAATTCTGGAACAGGATTGCAAAGAGCTGATGCGGTCTTTTTTCCGGAGCGTCAGAAAACAGAAGAATGAGGGATGAAAAATAGAAAAATTCAGAACTTTTCTGCTTTCATCTTTTGATAAATGCGGAAATGCCGCTATAGTGTATTCTGCTGACAGACGTTTATAAATATTCAGATGATAAAGGAGTTTTCTATCTATGGACGTGCTTCACGAACTCATGGACTGTTTGGAAGAAGATATGATGAAGGCGGAAGACGCCATGCGTCATGATTTTATGTAGATCCGCACAGGCAAAGCCTCCGGTGCGCTGGTGGAAAATATTCAGGTGGAATATTATGGCACCATGTCTCGCATCCGTGATATTGCGGGTATTTCCACGCCGGATGCTAAAACTGTGGTGATTCAGCCGTGGGATAAATCTGCTCTTCGCTCCATTGAAAAGGCTATTATTGATTCCAATCTGGGAATCTCTCCGCTGAATGACGGCAAAGTGATTCGTCTGCCTATTCCGCCGTTGACGGAAGAGCGCCGCACACAGCTGGTCAAGCAGGTGAAAGCCCGTACTGAGGAAGCCAAGGTACAGGTGCGCGGGGTGCGTCGCGATGGAAATGAGACCGCAAAGAAAGCTCAGAAAAATTCCGAAATTACCGAGGATGAATTGAAGGAGCTGCTGGAGAAAATCCAGAATCTTACCGATGAATACATCAAAAAAATCGACGAGATTGCAGCTGATAAGGAAAAAGATCTGATGACTGTCTGATCTTCAGAAAAGAATAAAAACCGTTCGGAGGAATGTCCGGACGGTTTTTTTTGTCGATAGTTGCCGCGCGCTCTGCCTAGATGGGGTTCAAACAGAAGCAGAATTTGCCGGAAGCCGGATTCAGATTCCAGATGAAGAAGAGGGTGCTTTGCCTGCATGATGATGGCAGATGGAGGAGGAAAATCCACAGAAAACTGGGTTATAGGGAAAAGCCGATTCTCAATGATGGGCATATTTCCCAGGAGAGACTGGGGACTTGCCGGGAGTGGTAGCTATCGACCTGCAGCAGCTCAGGGGAGGGGAAAAGATAAGATCTGGGGGGAGTGCTTTTGAGGGAAAGGGTAGAGAGCTGGATTGATGAATAAATCATAGACACTTGGAAGAAAATCTTTATTGGAAAAATATTTCCTGTGGATTCTTGCTGGAGTGACTGTGCTGGGATTGGTGCTTCGTCTGATAACGGCATCTCAGCTGGTATCCGCAGACAGTTTTGTGCGGAACCCTCCGTCTGTTACCGATATGGCGACTTATCAGCAATTTTCTGATGAGATTCTGCATGGAAAGTTTCCGGATATTTTTTATTATCAGCCTTTTTATTATACGGTTTTCCTGCCGTTCTGGAAGGGAATCTGTCGCTCTGCTGTCTGGGGGGTAGTAATCGGACAAGCACTCTGTTCCGCCGGAGTTATCTGGTTTTCAGGCCTTTCTGCGGCTATTCTGAGGGGACGCCGGTGTGGAATCATAGCGGCATTTCTTGCCTGTTTTTCAACGCTTCTTGTTTTCTATGTACCTTATGCTCTGATTGAGATTCAGCAGGCCTTCTGGTTTACATTGCTCTTCTATCTAACCCTTCAGGGATGGAGAAGAAACCGCTGGTTCCTCTGGGGCTGTGCAGGTGTTATTCTGTCTTTTGCGATTCTTTCCAGAGGAAATGCCTGGTGCTTTTTCCCGATCATTGTGTTTTTTTTGCTTTTGGCAGGCAGAAGAACAAGGACCGGATGGAAAAAGCAGATATTCCATC
>CASERY010000083.1 GCA_949290385.1 uncultured bacterium
CTTCTTTCATTGCAGAAACTCCTTTCAGCCTTTCATCTTTCAGCTGATTGTTTCCTTTTTGTTGGATTGGATCTTTATTCTTGTATCATTTTTTATTTCAACACAGCATACAGCTTCTTTATCAAGCCGGTTTTCTGCAGAACAAATGCTTTCCCCCTTTTCTTCCCCAAAGATTTGAATCTTTGGCATTCTGCAGGAAAACAAATCCCTCCGCTTCTCTATTCCGAACATCTCACATTTTCAGTCTAGGATCCAGTGCATCCCGCAGGGCATCGCCCAGAAGGTTCAAAGCCAGCACCAGAATGAACATAAATCCCGTTGCGGCTCCCACTTCCCACCAGATACCGCGCCACAGCTGTCCCTGTCCGCTGGAAATCATTACCCCCCAGCTCGGCTCAAACTGAACGCCCATCCCAAGATAACTTACAATGACTTCCGTCATAATCGCAAATGCAAAACGCATGGTAAAGTAAATGATAACCAAATGCATTAAATTGGGAAGAATATGACGCATCATAATTCTGAAATTGCTGACGCCTAAAGATTTTGCGGCCGTCACATACTGCATTTCCCGAAGACGCATAGTTTCTGCACGCACCACTTTGCACAAAGCGACCCAACCAGTGAGCCCAATGCCCAGATAGACCGCCATCATGCCTGGCTCCGTGTTCAACGCCGAAGCCATGGATTGAAATACCGCATCCAGTGGAGCAAACAAAAAGCCTTTTGATACCAGAAGAGAAAAAGCCAGAATAAAAAGCAATGTTGGCATGGATGCAAACGTACTGTAAACCCATACGGCAATATCATCCATAATGCCCCCATAATATCCGGCAGCCAACCCGAGTCCGACCCCGACGACTGCAGAAATAAGCGATGCCACAAGCCCTACTTTTACCGCAGTGCGCGTCGCAAAAAATGCCCGGCACAGGACATCTCTTCCCAGATAGTCCGTTCCCAGCCAGTGCTCCCGTGAGGGCGGCATATTCCGAATTTCCGGATGTTCTCTATTGTATATCGGCTCAATTCGATGCATATTGCAGTAAATACTGTAGGCTTCTCCATACACCGCAATTCCAAGGAAAAGCATGCAGACCATCAGAGAAGACAAGGCAAAACGCTGCTGCAGAAGTCTCCGGAAAAAAGCACCAACCGGAGAAACCGCTGATTCTGGAGTTTTCATAGACGCATTCTCTCTCTCATTTGATCTGTTCAACTGTGTAAGCCTGATATCTCCCGTCCGCCTGTCAGAAGAAAAATACACGGCACGGTATTCCCCTGTCGGAGGGCCCGGAAGGCTGTACTTATGACAATGAATCCATCTCTTTCCGGCCAGACGTTCTTGCACAGGAAGCATCCTCCTCCGGAGAAACATCATGAGCTTTCTCCTCCCGTTTCCGGGCCAGCTCTCGCTGGTAGCGGGAAAGATGAACCTGCAACAAAGCAATTTCAGCAGGTGTCACTCCGTCAATGCGCCCTGCCTGAGAAAGACTTGAAGGTCTTGTTCGCTCCAGTTTCATTCTCGATTCATTTCTCAGTCCGGGTACACGGTTGTAGTCAAAATCCTCCGGAATTCTCCAAAGCTCCAGAGCCCGGAGCTTTGCTATGGACGACTCTTCATGACGGATATAGCCCTCATAATGTGCCCGCACTCCAAGCTGCCGAAATACCCTGCGATCCTGCAGCAATGAAAGGTCCAATCCGGCAAGTTCCACCGGGATACATGGATGCTCACAGTCTACCTGCCCCTGTGCATTCTTCAAGAGGTCCCAGCAAGTCTTTCCACCTGAAACGACCGTTTCCTTCATACACTTTTCAACCGATTCACAGCGCTCTGCATAAGCCTTGAACTTCCGATACTTGCAATCCGGCAGAAGTCTCCATTTCCAGGCTTTTTCGGACAGTCTGAAATCCGCATTGTCCTGCCTCATGGTCAAACGGTATTCCGCACGACTCGTAAACAAGCGGTAGGGCTCCACAATTTCCTTGGTGACAAGATCATCCACCATAACGCCAAGATAAGCTTCATCGCGTCCGATTTCAACACCCGGAAGCCCCGCAGCACAGCGTGCCGCATTCAATCCTGCAAGAAGTCCCTGAGCGGCCGCCTCCTCATACCCGCTGGTGCCGTTGATCTGGCCTGCATGATACAGTCCGGGCCATTTGCGAACGCCCAGCGTCCGGTCCAGCTCTTCCGGGAACACAAAATCATATTCTATTGCGTAAGCATACCGTGTAATAATCACCTGTTCCATACCCGGCACAGAATGCAGCAGACGAGTCTGTATTTCAGGTGGCAGACTTGTCGATATGCCATTGGCATAATATTCCTCCGTATATTCCCCTTCCGGTTCCAGATACAGCAGATGGCGTTCATGCTGGGGGAAGCGCACCACTTTATCCTCAAATGAAGGACAATAACGTGTGCCGATTCCTTCAATAATGCCTGCATACAGAGGAGCCTTGTCCAGATTTTCCCGTACAATTTCCGCAGTCTCCCTGCTGGAATATGTCAGATAACAATTCATATTGTGATTGCTTACACAGGGTCGGATGGAATCATCCGGATAAAAACTGAAGTGTTCTTCAAACGGGTCCCCGCTCTGAGGTTTCATTTTGCTGAAATCAATAGAGCGTGCCAGGACGCGCGGCGGCGTGCCCGTTTTCAGACGTCCCATACGGAGCTTCAGTTGATTTCTCAACGCATCGGAAAGTTCCATGGAAGGCGGATCTCCTGCACGTCCTCCTGGAAAGTGCTGAAGCCCATAGTGCATTTTTCCCCGTAGGAACGTACCCGTTGCCACAACAACCGCTTTTGCATGAAAACGGTCGCCAACGGATGTTACAACCCCGCAAACTCTGTGATCTGCGGAAACAAGGAAGGAACAAACCAGCGCCTGACGGACAGTCAGATTCTCTGTACGTTCCAGCATCCTTTTCATAATCCGCTGATAAACCCATTTATCGCACTGCGATCTGGGCGACCATACAGCCGGACCTTTCGTCATGTTCAGCATCCGGAACTGGATGCTGGAGGCATCTGCTGCAAGGCCCATACCTCCCCCCATGGCATCAATTTCGCGCACCACATGCCCCTTGGCAATGCCGCCGATGCAGGGATTGCAGCTCATCTGGGCGATATGATCCAAATTCAGCGTCAGCATGATTGTCTTAGCCCCCATGCGGGCGGCGGCAAGAGCGGCTTCAGAAGCGGCATGACCGCCTCCAACGACCACAACATCATAAAATTCTTCCTGCACTTTTACACTCCGTGCAACATACTTTCAACAACAGGTTTCCTGTAATATATATCTCCGCAATGATTTTGTACACTTGCAAGTCTGGAAAAAACAGATTTTTCCTTCCGGAACAGTCCTCTTCCATTCTTCAAAATATCCGGACTTCTGCAACGGAGGGAATCCTGTTCAAATACGGTCCATCCTGCAGGGGAACACTTCTTTTTCCCCTTCCCTTTCAGAAAGAAATTTAGGAGCACTGCCGTCTGAAAAGAACAACGTGGAAACAACATGCAAACGGCTTTGTTCCATTCCTATGGGACAAAGCCTCCCTGCAAAACCTGAATCAGAAGATTTTCGAACTTTCACTTCATTTTTTCGCTCTTCAATCCATCTTTTCCAGGCTCTGCAATTCCCTGGAGAACGTTTCCCGAATTCTCGATGAGGGATACAGCGGAAATACTTACCTTACTCTTCTATGGCAGTCAGTATGCAGAACAAACCGCTTCCATCCCGGTTCTACAGATCCTGCAGGACAAAACCAGCATTCATCAAGGTATCCCCGTAAAGCCTGTATTCCCTGTTTTTGTCCAGAACCTGAATTCTGTAGCGAAGTTTCGGATCCAATCCCTGAAGTCTCACACGGAGAGCCGGCATATGAACATTCATGCGTCTGAGTACTGCTATAAGTGCAGCCTTTCTGCGGTCTTTTGAAACAAGCCCCCAGGCACACAGTCTCTCCTCTCCATTGAAAACATCACTAAGACGGTAGAAAGTTCCCTCTGTCACCAGATCATGATACTGATGATGTTGCTCCACCTGAGAACGGACAAAATCGCGTTCTTCCTCATTCAGTTTTGTCAAATCCAGCTCGTAGCCTCCTGTTCCGCAGAATGCCACATAGCCCCGGGTCTCAAACGGAGTAGTCCTGCCAGTTATATGATTCGGACACACAGAGACATGCGCCCCCATGGAACTGCATGGGTAGAACAGGGAAGTTCCTCCCTGAATTGCAAGACGTTCAATGGCATCCGTGTCATCACTGCACCATATCTGGGGACAGTAATAAAGAATGCCCGCATCAAAACGCCCTCCCCCTCCGGAACAGCCTTCAATCAGCAGATTCGGGAATTCCCTGAGAAGCATTTCATGAAGCCGATAGACCCCCAGCACATATCGGTGTGCAGTCTCCCCCTGCTGGTCTGCCGGAAGTGCAGGAGAATAGACTTCTGTCAGATTCCTGTTCATATCCCATTTCACATATTCAATATTTGCAGAGTGCAGGATACTGGAGATCATGCGGAACACCTCTTCCACGACTTCCTCACGGGACATATCCAGCACCATCTGATTTCTGCCAAGGGTGCGGCGGCGGCCAGGAATCTGAATAGCCCAGTCCGGATGCGCCCGGAACAATTCACTTTCCTCTGAAACCATTTCAGGTTCAAACCACAATCCGAATTTCAATCCTGCCTGATTGATTTTCCGTACCAGATCCGGCAGATCCCCCAGTTTCTCACGGTTCACAAACCAGTCCCCGAGGCTGGTTCTGTCATTATTGCGCTTTCCAAACCAGCCGTCATCCAGGACAAGCATTTCGATGCCGAGTTCCTAGGCAGTTTCTGCAATGGAAAGAATCTTTTTATCGTCAAAATCAAAATAGGTGGCTTCCCAGTTGTTGATCAGAATCGGACGCTTTTTCAAAGCCCAGGTCTGCCGGATTAAATGATTCCGCAGAAAATCATGAAAGTTTCTGCTCATGCCGGAAAAACCTGTCCCGCTGCATGTCATGAAAACTTCCGGAGTCTGAAAGGAATCCCCGGCTTTCAGCTTCCACTCAAAAAAGTCTGGATGAATCCCCAGCAGCACGCGCGTATTTCCATACTGATCCACTTCCGCCATGCACTCATGGTTTCCGCTGTATGCCAGCATAAAACCATAAACAAGTCCCTGCTTTTCACCCGCATCCGGTTCCGCAAGCGCAAGCGCAGGACTGTTGCAATGGCCGGAGCTGCCCCGGACACTGCGAATTCCCTGCAGTCCCTTCCTCAATCTGCACCGTTCCGGAGAACGTTCCCGTGCCCAGGACCCGTTCAGTGTAATTAAGTCAAAGTTGTGTCCTTCCAAGTCCAGCTGCGCACTCATCGCCCGTTCCAGGTACAGAGTCTCCTGCGTGCGATTCAAAACCTTTACAGAACGCACAATCACATCGTGCTCCGGAAACACAGAATAAACCACAGTATAATAAAAATCCATTGCCGGATCCTTCAAAGTAAGTTCCAGCGCTTCAATTTCTTCTTCATCATGTCCGGCAAAACTGGAAGGAAGCCCCGGCAGGACTTTCTTTCCCTGGACTATTTGATGGGAATGATAATAAACATCCGCTGCAACGGCTCCGCACGGAGTTTTCACCTGAACGGATCCTGATCTGAAATCTCCAGTATTGAATCCGGAAAATTCCTGCATAATCCAGTCTGGAGAATAAGGCAGGTCTGAATCTGCCGGCATGGGAGAAATCGAGGCCGGCTGGAAGAGTGCCAGCTGAGAAAGAATTTCATCCGTATCGGAGATGGACTTTCCATAATAAAGATGGTAAACCCGATGATTAGAAGCGGCTATAAAAATATAGTCTGTATTCCTGGTGGAAAGTTTGAACAGGCCTTTTTCCGGATAAAAATGAATCGCCATACTCTACAGTTCTTTCTTTGTAAGTCAATATGCAGTCCAATGAATGCGCTGAAACGCCCGAAAATCATTAGAGTATAGTATGGCTCAGTTTCAACAAAAATCAACTAGGAATAAAAAGAATATTCCAAGAAGAAAGGGAAGAGGAAAAAGAGTGTGTCATATAGAGCATTATGACACACTTATTTTTTAACAATAATGCGACAATATGTCTCATTTTTTTTATTTTATCCCCCCTCTCTACGTCAAGAATTCTTCTTCAAATCCTTTATAAAAACATTTTCAGGCTGTCTTTAAAAAGTTGGCACGGTCCTTGCTATTAAGAGAGGCAGAATGACAAAACAAATTAATCGGATGGACCTCAGAAATTCATCCGGAACATGTTTGATACAGGAGGTATAATATGAACCCGATCATGAACAACAGAAATTATCTTGCTCACCATAACTTGAGTGACTTGGACCGTCTTTTCCATGCGGTCTTCAGCGACTTCAATACCTTTGAGCCTGAAATGATGTCCTCTTCCGAATTCGGCGGACCCTCCATTGAGTTTTCCATGACAGACGATGCGGTTATTGCAACACTGCCGATGCCAGGCTGCCACCCGGCAAATATGGAAATTGAAGTTGTCGGAGACTGGCTGACTGTCAGAGTCAAACGCGAACGCGCAGCTCTTGAAAAGGAAGATGCACGTTTCCTCCGCAGAGAGCGTTCCTGTGATGATTTTGAAGAAACCATCCATGTGCCCGCAAAAGTAAGAGGACAGGAAACCACCGCAAAATATACAGATGGTGTACTGACCATTACAATGCCGAAGGAAGTCAAGAAACCAGGCAAACACATCGTTACTGTTGAATAAGGATCGTTTACTGCCCCGTTTTTTACAAGGATGTTCTGACGGGAAATGCCATTCGTCCAGTTTCCTTTAACGGATTTCGTCTGGCTTTCCCTGGAACCAAAAGTAACAATTAACTTGAAACCCCAATCCAAAGATGAATTCTTTCTTCTCAGGAGGTGTTACCATGAATAACAATGAAGTAAATGTTCAGAATACTCAAGCTGAAAATACCGCATGTCAAAATCCCGCTCAGGAATGTGAACAGAAACATCCGGGCTTCGTCCAGATGATGCCCCTGGTGGATATTCTTGAATGTGCCGATAACGTGACCATGTGGTTTGAAATTCCGGGCGCAAACAGTTCTACTGTCAAAATTGAGGTCAAGGAGAAGATCATGTCCATTGAAGCAGAAAGCTCACTCCGCCGCAACGGAAAGACTATTGTCTTCAAACGTGAGTTCCAGCTTTCAGACCGCATTGATGTAGAACATATTACAGCAAAAACCAAAGACGGTGTTCTGACTTTGACTCTGCCGAAATCTGAAAGTGCCAAAGTCCATCGTATTCAGGTTTCCTGATTGCCGTCCCATAAAAACAACAAGACGCAGCCGGTTTTCTGGAAAATTCTGCATCCGTTCACCCTTCTGATTTCTTTATGGAATCAGTCCATACGGATACAGCAACGAAGACAGGGTTAAGTGTCCTGGGTCCCATGGAAATACCTTTACCACCAGGGTATTCCATGGGATTTTTCATGGGGTCGGAAAGGACTTCCGCCACCGGTCAATGCATTTGAAAAAACATCTGTTTCAAAAAAGGGATTGAAAGGCCTCCCCCATGGACAACAAGGGGAGAATGATTGCTGTACACAACAGCGATGATGAAGATGAAACGGAAACATCTGTACAAAGGATCCAAAAATAATCCGGGTACATCTAAAATGAATTGCTGAAATTATCTTGAAAGTAAATGCTTCCAAGATTGATCCCATTTATTCTGTCTATTTTGTTCATTCCATCTATTCTGCCTGGATTTTCGGTCTTGAATGATTGATTTCAGGCAGCATTTTGTAAAACTTATTCCTGCAGGCCAGAGCCTGCGGATTCTGCATCCTTGAATCAATGGTTTAACTCAGATGGAATTTTCCTTTCTCTGCTTCAGCAATAGGTAGAAAACAGTAGCAATACGATTTTTCCCTATCCATCTGTTCCTGCAAAATTCAAACAAAATCTTTGGAAACAGGTTGTATTATGACGGCAAAACGCCGACCTGTTCTGGTTCTGCAGTCAAACACGTATGTCTCTTTTCTGATTGATTTCCCTGTCTGAAAAAACAATTTCATTTCAAAAAACACGATGAATAGATAGATTCCGGAGTCTTCTTCCGAATTTTCCGTCTGATAAAAAACAAATTCATTTCAAAAAAATATGCAACGCCTAACGTGCAATCATTCCAGGAAAGAACAAGTTTCCCGATATGATGTCCCATCAGGCCTCAATAACCTGTTCTCCATAAAGTGTCATGGATGTACTTCGAATGATGCGCACCTGGATAAAATCTCCCGGCTTTAACGCTGTTTTCGGTTCAAACACAGCCAATTTAAAACCATCCGTTCTTCCAGACCAGCGATTCGGATTGCGCTTGCTCGGCCCGTCCAGCAGAATTTCAAAAGTTTTGCCTACCAGCGATTCATTTCGGACTGCAAGACGGTCCTCCAAATCCTTCAGCAGAATCTGGTTTCTGCGTTCTTTCTCCTCCTGGGGAACATCATCCTCCATACGGGCAGAAACGGTGCCTTTTCTCGGAGAGTATTTAAAAATATAAGAATTATCAAAACCGACTTCATTCATCAGATCCCGTGTCATTTGAAAGTCTTCCTCCGTCTCAGTAGGAAAACCCACAATGACATCAGTGGAAAAGGTAATGTCCGGAATCAGAGATTTCAGATTCCCTACAATATCCCTGTATTTTTCAGCCGTATAAGGTCTGTTCATCAGCTTCAAAATACGGTCGGATCCCGATTGAAGCGGCAGATGCACATTCTTGCAAACCTTCGGAAGCTCCGCAATTGCATGAATCAGTCTGCGGTTGAAAAAAGCCGGATGCGGTGATGTGAAACGAATCCTCCGGATGCCTTCAATCTCCTGAAGGCGGGCAAGCAGATCCGCAAACGGAGAACAATCCTCCGGCGGAGGCGGCACAGAGCCATCCAGTCCATAAGCAGCCACATTCTGTCCCAGAAGCATCACTTCACAGACCCCTCTTTCAGCAAGGCTCCTCACTTCATCCACAATTCCCTGCGGATCCCGACTGCGTTCCGGTCCGCGCACATAAGGCACAATGCAGTAACTGCAGTACCGGTTGCATCCCCGCATAATTGAGACAAATGCGGAAAAGTGCCTGCCGCTCTCATCAAGACGATGCACATCAATTCCCGGTGTATCCGGACCAGAACGCTCATCCCGATCAATCTTCCGCTCCCCTTCCAGGATAGCTCTGATAACCTCCGGAAGCTGGTGAATCTGGTCAGTTCCAATGGCAAAGTCCAAGTGTGGAATTGTTTGCAGCAGCTCCTCGCCCCTGCTCTGAGCCATGCATCCCATAATACCGAAAATCATGTGAGGACGCTTTTCTTTCAAAGATTTGATAATCCAGAGCTTTCCAATGGCTTTCCGTTCAGCCTGATCCCGCACACTGCAGGTGTTTAGTATTACGATATCAGCATCTTCTTCGGAATCGACTGCATGGTAGCCATTTTCCTCCAGGATAGCTGCGGCAGAATCTGAATCCCGTTCATTCATCTGGCAGCCATAGGTTTTAATATAAAAATTCAGCATGAGATTCAGCATCCTTCTTGATTAACCAGCGATATTATTCTGAAAACTGTCCATCTGAGAATCAGGCCTGTTTCCGGCATGGAAGAATCACCATATTGTTGCGGTGAATCACTTCCTCCTCCGCATCTGCGTGAAGAATATCACTGATATCCGAGGTTTGACGCCCGGCCAGCATGCGACAGTCTTCTGCAGAAAAATTAATCTGCCCCTTGGCAATCACCTGACCTGTACCAGAACAAATTTCCACCACATCTCCCCGATGGAAAACGCCGTCAATTGCAATCAGTCCGGATGGTAGAAGACTGCATCCAGTTTTCATCAGCGCCTTCACAGCACCTTCATCCACAATCAGTTTTCCGCAAGGCTTGGAAAAAGTTGCAATCCAGCGTTTCTTAGCTTCCATTTTATGGGATACTCCGTCCTGTCCTGCAGACTCCGGCACAAAGAGGGTTCCCACATCCTCGCCCCGGAATATCCGGCTCAGGACTCCGGCATCCTTTCCGCAGGCAACCCAGAGGCATTCCCCTGCGATATTCAGATTTTCCGCTGCGCGGAGCTTGGATTTCATGCCGCCGACAGACATACTGCTGTCATCCGTTCCGGCAGCCATGGCCAACAGTTCCGGAGTAATTCCCCGGACCACAGAAATACGCTCACCCAGTGAGCCATCCGGATTCGGCCGTAGAAGTCCGTCCACCGTAGTCAGAATAATGGTAAGATCAGAGCGCGTCATAGATCCCAGGAGAGAAGCCAGAATATCGTTGTCTCCGAACTTCAGTTCATCCACTGAAACCGGGTCATTCTCATTAACAATAGGCATTACATCCTGAGCCAGAAGTGCTTCCAGACAGTTTTCAGCATTCAGATGCCGTTCTCTTGAACGAAGATCATCCGCTGTGAGCAGAAGCTGGGCCACACGGAATCCGTGTTTCAGGCATTCCTCCTCGTACATGGACATGAGCTTCACCTGCCCCATGGCGGCAAGAGCCTGCACCTCGGAAAGATGTTTTGGACGCTTTTTCATACCCAGGCTTTTCATTGCTGTGCCGACGGCACCTGAAGACACAAAAATCACCTGTCTGCCAGAATCCCGTATCTTTTTGATTTGAGTCACAAGTTCCGGAATCGCCTTGGGATCTGTCAGCAATCTTGTCCCAGCCTTGACAACGACTCTTTTACATGAATCAATGACTTTTCTACGAATATCTGTACGGTCTGACTCCATAGCCATGATGAACCATCTCCCAGAGTTAAGCGTAATGAAATTTGCATAATATAGCATAGTTTCATCCGCTGTCGAATCAGCAGGAAGAACTTTTAAGGACAAAAGTCATTTATCCATTCAGGATTTTCCATGATCCGGATTTCGCCTGTCCGGGAAAAGCGGTGGTTTGGAACGGGCTTTCTTCAGAAGATCCAGCAGCTGTTCACGAATCAAGTGAGTCTGCTCTGCCATGGCCTGAAGATGTCCTGCGGTCTCGGGAAGAACAATGCGAATCTTTGCATATTCCTCCAGAAGACGGCTGCTGTCCGCAATCAGACGCTTGCACAGGGCAGTTCGGAGCTGAGTGCGGTCTTCAGGCTCGATGTCAATCATATCCGACGTCCGGACCATCATTTTCCCAAGAAGCGTTAAAATATTCAGATAAGGCTGATTGTTTTCCTCCAGACGGTTTTCCGCAAAAAGGATGCACGCGGCTCTTGCCAGCTGTCCGGCAAGAATATATACTTCCGCACCTTCTCTTTGATTCCAGTCTTCAGCGAATGCCTGCTCCGCAGCAGCATCTTCGGCTGCGGAGTCATTTTCTCCTGAACCCGTCATGGATTGAAGCGACGGCCACACTCCGCCGAAAGGGACCAGTTCCGGATGGCGCTGCAGCTGTTTTAGAATTACGGCATCCTCATTGGGCAGATCAATAAACTTAGGCAGCTCCCTCAGATAGGCAGCTACCCGTTCATCATCTTTACGAAGCTCTTTCTCCCAGTCGAATTCCGACCAGCGCTCTTTATTGTATGATGCAGACATAAAATCCCTGATGAATAAAATCTTGAGTCTCTTTGAATTTTGAAAAGCCGCTTCTTTTCGGAGGAACCGAAAGCCCCATGAAGACAACAACCTTCTTTCTAAAGCCATATTTTTTGAGCGCTTCATCCTTCCGGGGAAAAGGTCTTTCTCTCTTATTTGCCCCCTTCTTTTATTAACTTTTCTGATGCAGTAGTTCTTTCCCCTCTTAGCAATATTATTCTCCTGGGAACGCCGTCTTCCGGCCGGCTTTTGCTTCTGCATCCAGCTTGGCAATCACATCGGTTTTAGGGGCATCGCCCCAGAGTTCTTCCAGTTGATAACGAGCCCGGGCATCTTCAGTCAGGACATGAACCATAACTGTACCGAAATCCACAATCATCCAGTGGCTCTGCGGAGTACCGTCGCAAACCAGAGGACGGATCCCCAGACGGTTTCTACATTCTCTCTGGATGTGTTCAGCAATTGCTCCAATATGAGGTTCGGAAAGGCCCGTGCAGATAATGTACTGGTCTGCCAGAGCCGTATCCATGCCTGTCATATCCAGACGCACGATATTTTCCGCTTTTCTAGCGTATGCCACCTTTTCACAGAGTTCCGCCACTTCCATTGCAGTGACTTTCTTTCCTTCTGCCGAAGCAGACGATGCGGCAAGATTCTGTTCTTTCTGATAATCCATGGTTTTGTTTTTCTCCATATCGTTCATTTTCAATTATTCTTCTGATAAAGCCCCAGACGGTCAATCAAGGCCAGTACGCCAGGATGCAGACTTTCTTTCAGGAACTGTCTGTCTCCGGAGGCCACGGCTGCCCGTATCTAGGTTGAAGAAACCGGCGAATCCGGCAGGCCGTGCATTACACCGGACAGGAGTTTGTCTGTCTCCTGCTCTGTCCAATGAAGCAGAAGTTCCTCTCTGCTGATCTTCTCGGATGTGCGCGGATAGACAAGAAGGGAATAATTATCAGCCAGCTCCCGGGCACGGTACCACGTATGCAGCTGGCGCAGACTGTCAGACCCGATCAGAAGGAACAGTTCATCCTCCGGATAAATCTCTGAAAGTTCATTCAAAGTATCTATGGTATAAGATTTACCCGGCCGGAAGCGTTCCAAATCCGAAACAATAAAGGAAGGATTGCCCTCTGTTGCTGTTTCCAGCATTTTCTTCCGCACCTCATACGGAGTAATCCGCTGTTTCGTCTTATGAGGCGGACAGGGAGCCGGAATAAACAGAACCCAATCAGCTCTTCCGCTGTCAAGAACGCTTTGGGCAATCTGCAGATGAACTGCATGGACCGGATCAAATGTTCCACCGAAAAGCGCAATTTTCATTCAGAATTTCCTTGTAATCATTCCTAATTGTGTATATTTTACGATGTTTTTTTTAAATCTCAAGTTATTTTGGAGGCTTTCCCATGATTTTTTCGGTGACAGTACCTCCGGCTCTGAAACAGACCGCACGGTGGCAGGCTGCATTGGAAATCATTCAGACACTCCGCCAATGCGGTTTTTCCGCTTATATTGTCGGCGGCGCAGTACGTGATGTTCTTCTGGGAAACATGCCGAAAGATTTGGATATTGCCTCATCCGCTACACCGGAGAAAATTCTGGAAATCTTTCCCGAAGCGCTTCCGCTCGGTGCAAGTTTTGGTGTCGTTGTGATTCGGAAGCAGGGATACTCTTTTGAGACAGCAACCTTCCGGGAAGAACGTGCCTATGAAGACGGAAGACATCCGGAAGAAGTTGTATACACAGACTCTCCGGAGCCGGACGCCTGCCGCCGCGACTTCACCATCAATGCCATGTTCCTGGATCCCGTGGAAGAATCGGTGTTGGATTATACTGGAGGACTTTCCGACTTAAAAAAAGGCATTCTCCGGACAGTGGGGGATCCCGACAGACGTTTTCATGAAGATTATCTCCGGATTCTGCGTGCCGTCCGCTTTGCTTCTCGTTTCCGGTACACACTGGATCCAGCTGCAGAAGAAGTCATCAGATCCATGCCCGGTGCACTGAAGCATATCTCCAGCGAGCGCATACGCGATGAACTTGAAAAAATGCTGCTGGACCCGCATCCGGCAGACGCCTTCAGAATGTTGGCGGACCTGGGCCTTTTAAAAACAGTTCTTCCTGAAGTAGATGTTCTGCGCGGTCTGGAACAGCCAGTCCGTTACCATCCGGAAGGCGATGTCTTCCAGCATACCATGCTAATGCTCTCTCACATGGTCTGGCCGTCCAGGGAACTTGCCTGGAGCATACTCCTGCATGACGTCGGGAAAAAAGCGACCCAGTCTTTCGATGCAGAAGGTATTCCTCACTTCTACGGGCACGAGGCAGTCGGTGCGGATATGGCCGAAAAGATTCTCATGCGCCTGAGACTTTCCCGGCAGACGATTAAAACGGTCTCCGATGCTGTCCGAAACCACATGAAATTTGCCTCGCTGGACAAAATGAAGCCCGCTAAATGGAAGCGTATGATGGCCGGAGAACATTTTCTTATGGAACTTGAACTTCATCGGATCGACACTTTGTGTTCCAATCGGCTCTTCCACATCTATCTGCTCTCGCTGGAACGGATCAGAGAACTGCAACGCCAGCAGCAGAAAGGTCTTCCGAAACCGCTGCTTACAGGCAGAGATCTCCTCTCCTGCGGCATCCCTTCCGGCCCTCAAATCGGCAGTCTTCTCCGGGAAGCTATGGATATGCAGCTGGAAGGCATTCTGGAAAACCGTGAAGATGCGCTTGACTTTATCCAAAAACGATCTAAGCATATGTTCAATAATAAAAATGAAAGCGCAAAATACGCTGATTCAAAACTAAGAAAGAAAGCACCACCAACTCATGAGCATGATTGATCAAATTATGGAACTCAACAGACCCAAAGTTCTTCAGAGGTACTGGCTGATTTCCGATCTTCAGCAGAAAGACCCCGTCATTGCAAAACGCTGCATGGATACAGCTATGGAAGATTTTCATTCTCTGGGGCTTGAGGTCAACGGTATTTGCTATTTGGGCGACGCAGTTGAAGGCGTCAACCCTCAGGCGCTGGAACAGATGACGGCCATGCAGCTCAAGCATTTCATGACAATTCCAGCGCCCGTTTACTATGTCCCCGGCAATCATGAACTGGATACTTACCGCACCGCTCTTGCAGAAGGCAAGCCTCCCCATGTTTTTCTATATGACAAGGTCAAAGATCTGCATCAGTGGAAAACTCAGAAAAACCAGACAGACTTCTATTTTCAGGCTGATGTCGGCGACTTCATGATGTTTTTCTTCCCGGAACACGCATCTCTGGACGGATCCTGGTATACTTCACATGGAGGTGTTCAGCCCCAGAAGACCGGACCAGAGGCTTATCCCTACACTCAGGAAGACTTTCAGCATGTCCGGGAACTGATGGCCTCAGCTGGAAAGCCTGTTTTCATCTTTTCCCATTACGCATTTCCCGGAGGAAACCGTCCCTCCGACCTTCTGGGGCAGCTGTTTCCCCTGCCACGGAATGTCCGTGCCCATTTCTGCGGACATGCTCACATCGGTGATGCCGCATGGGCCGGCAAAGACCTTTATAGAAAAATGTGCTGTGTGGACAATCACCCCATCATGCAATTTGACATTGCTTCGCTGGACGATATTCGTGGATCCACAGTGCGCTCCGCCTTTTTTGAGTACTACGGCCGGGGCGAATACGCGGTCTTCTTCCGAGATCACAAGGGGCAGCTCTGGGAAGACTGCTATATTGGCTCCCTTTCCCCGGAAAAAGAAGCCAGACGGGAAATGAACAGCACGAATTAATCTTGAAAAAATCATTTTTCAGGAAGATATTTATTCTGAGAAAGGAGAAGTGGAAAGCAATCTGTCCTAGATTGTCTCTCTGTCGACAGATTGTCCTGTCCACGCTCTCCTGCAGACAGGAAAAAATAAAGGTAAATAAACCAGAGAATCGGGAAAAAACCGAGATTGCCTTTGTCGGAGACGCTGAACCCATATGAGCCTGACGATTTATTCACATTACAGTCTTGATTTTCTAGGAGATCTCTACTGCCGGAAAATCTATCGGGCAAACCACAGCTCTTTTCCCCGCAGGGAAACGGCAGCCGTCCAGTCCAAAGGCATGGAGGCATGGCTTAAACAGAAAATAGCTTCCTGTACGCCTATTGCAGCCAGTCTGTCTTTTCCCTTCATCAACTCAGTGGTCAACGAAACGCTTTCTCTGGCATTTCCGGAACCTCCCCGACAACCTGATGAATCGGTATATACGCTTTTTCCATCTTCATCCGGCTTCAGGAAAGACCGAAATTTTCTTTCCCGGGAAACCCTCACCTGGAAGATTTTCGGTATTCTGCTCAAAAACGGACTGGAACAGTATCCGTCCTTTCACAGGTACGCCTGTAATTCAGGGGGAAAACGTGAACTGAAAATCTTTCAGCTTTCGGAAAAACTTGCTTCCGTATTTGATCTTTATCAAATCTACTGCCCGGAACTTCTCCTTGCATGGACTGGACTGGATACCGGGAATTCCTCCAGTCCGGTAATGGATGCCGGCCTTCCATAGGATCTTCTTGAGCAGGAGAAAAAACTTTATCAGACTGTAACAGCAGATCATCCAAATCGAGAGTACTTCATCTGGCGTTTTTTTCAAAACGACCTTCCGGATGCAGACACTTTCAGGAAAAAAATTCAGGCACGCTTCCCTCATCTAACATTTTTTGGATTTTCCTCGCTCCCGCGGATCTATTATCAGTTTCTCTGCAAACTTGCGGAATTCTGCGATATGGCCTTATTCCATGTCAATCCCGCCATTGCCTACTGGGGAGACCAGTACAGCCGGAAAAAACTTCTGAAGACCATGGAACACTGGAACCAATCCTCTGAAATGCCTCCGGATACAATGGATTTTCTTCATTATGGATCCCCGCTTCTTCAGTCATTCTGCCAGCAGGGAAGAGTGTTTCTTGAAGACATCCTCAGATCCTTCGATACAGATGCTCCTGTGCTGGAATCTCCGGAAGCCCCTTTCTTCCTTGAGGATAAAGGCCCGGAGGAAAAAACAATTCTTCAGCGTCTTCAGGCAGATCTCCGTCTGGTACGACCAACTGCAGCCTTTCCAGTAGGTCCGGAGGAAGCCCGTAAGGATTGCTCTCTTGAGATTCACAGCTGTTTCAGTCCCATGCGGGAAATTGAGATGCTTCATGACAGAATCCTTCATGCGCTTTCCAATCCGGAGATTCAGCCACGGGATATTCTTGTAACGGCACCGGATATCAACCGGTATGTTCCTTATATTGACGCAGTATTCAGCGCTGATACGGTTCTCCGGGGACTCTACACCATCTAGGACAGAAATCTTACAGCGTCCAGTCCAGTGGTCAATACCCTGCTGAAAACCCTGGAGCTCTGCCGTGGACGCATGGATGTTCCATCCGTTTTTGAAATTCTTGAAAATGAGTTTGTCCAGAAGAAATTTGGGCTCTGGCAGCAGGATCTGTCCAAACTCAAGCTCTGGATGGATCAGGCAATGATCCGCTGGGGCGTTGATGGAAAACATCACCAGCAGTTCACTGGAGTCTGTTTTGACGATTACTCCTGGAATTCCGGACTCCGCAGGCTGCTCCTGGGTTATGCCATGTTTGAACCGGACTCTCCAGATGGTTTTGAATCCGAAAAAATCATTCCCGCAGATTTTGCCGAGGATTCGGAAACCCTTCTTCTGGATCGATTCCTTTCTTTTATAAAAATTCTATTTCAAACCTGGCAAAGTTTGAAAGACAGCAAATCTCCTTCTGACTGGGAACAGTTTCTGCAGGATTTGCTGAACAAGCTCTTTTTTCAGACACGGGAAATTCATGAAGAACTAGTTCAGATCCGCGAAATTCTTTTCAATTTCCGTCTTCACGCGGAAGAAGAAGGCATTTCAAATCCACTGGACGCAGGAACGGTCCTGGATATGCTTTCTGAACAGTTTGAACTCACTGCATCGGAAAGTGCTTTTCTCCGGGAAAAAATCACTTTCTGCTCTCTGGTCCCCCTCCGGACAATTCCCAGAAAAGTCATTGCCGTAATGGGGCTCAATGAACAAGATTTTCCAAGACGGGATCACGAATTATTATTCAATCTTCTTTCCAGCGACCTGAAAAAGCGCTATTGTTCCAAATCCATGCAGGACCGCTATCTTTTCCTGGAAACAATCCTTTCCGCTGAAAAGCAGCTGATTCTCTCCTATACAGGTCAGGATGTCAAATCCAGAGAAACCAAACCTCCTGCAGTGCCTCTTCAAGAACTTATTTCATATGTTTCTGATCATTATTCCGTCCAGGTTATCCAGGAGAAACTCCAGGCTTTCAGTCCGGACTACTTCTCCGGCGAAAATCCTGCACTTTATTCCTATTCTGCTGAAAATTTCCATGCAGCCCAAATGCTGGAGCGCTCCCGCAGTCAAGCCTTTTCTTCAATGCCACCAGTATCCGGCAGGGAAACAGCACGTCTTTCCCAGGAAGTTCTTCAGATTTTGAAAAACGGAATCAAGGACCCGGAAAATATAGAAACACCCCAGGTCCTTTCGGCAAATCTTATTGAATCCATTCCGAATTCAAACGGAACTGTAGAACTTCAGGATTTCTGTCATTTTTTCCAGAATGCTTCTGCAATCTATCTGGAAACAGCCGCAGGCATTGTCTGCCCTTCCCTCAGTGCATCTGAGGAAGACGATACAGAACCCTTCGCTCCTGACCCGTTGGAATCCTACGACCTCTACCGGAAAATGACGGAATTCACTGCTGTTGGATTCCCATTGGATATCCAGCAGAATTTCCTCGAAAAAACCTTAATTCATCTGCTGGGAGAAAACAGCTCTTCCGTTTTCTCAAAAATCTATGAAAACATCCAGTTCCTTTTCATGAATGCCCCTGAAGCCCGGCAGCTGTTTAAGAAAACAAGCAGGAAAAAAGCAGCATCTTTCTTCAGCACCACAGCCCATCGTTCCCTGCATGGCAATATCCCATTTCTGCTTGAAAAAGCCCCCTCCGGCTCCTCCACGGATAATACATTGACAGCTTATCTCCCCGTATATTCAGACTGGAAAGGCAAATATGCCTTCCGTCTTCTGGCACACATGAGTCTGGCTTCTGCCGGTCTGGGAATTCCATGCGCGGGAAAAGTCCTTCTCTTTAAAAAGCGAGAAATAAAGACATTTCACTCGATCTCGCCGGAGGATGCTTCCTTGTGGCTCAACCACATGCTTCTGATTTACAGTGCAGGTCATATTCTTCCTCTGCCAATATTTGAAAAAACCTCCTGGAACGCAGCCTGTCAGACAGCCTCAGGGAAACAGGACAACAACAAACTTTTAGAGATCTTTCTGGAAGAAGACTGCGCACCAGGGAAAAACCGTGCAGATACACAGCCAATCCGTCTTCTCTATCCGGACCCGGATATCTTTAAATTGTACCCCGATCAGATGGAAGGTCTCCGTGTTCTTGCGGAACATATTTATCTGCCGCTCCTCTCCAGAGCAGAGAAAAAGCCGCGGTCCAGAAGCTCTAAAACGGAAATACGGGAGTACTGAATGATGAATACATCCTGGACTTCCTTTGATTCCCTGCATTCAGAATTCTCCGGAACGACCCTGGTGGAAGCAGCAGCCGGCACCGGGAAAACTTATAACATCCAGAATCTGGCAGCCCGCGCTGTTATGGAAGGTTATGACTTTCCGTCTCTGCTGATTGTCACCTATACGGAAGCGGCAGCCGATGAACTCAAGAAACGCTGTTTTTCCATTTTAAAAGGGTGTTACCTCCTTCTGGACCGGCATCTTCCGGAAGATGCCCCGGTTTATGAGCAGTGCAAAGCCATTGTGGAAACCGAACACATTGAACGGAAAATTCCGACTGAACTCCTGAAATATCGCCTTCACGGGGCACTTCTTACCTTGGACAGTGCTTCTATTTTTACCATCCACGGATTTTGCATGAGAGTTCTTTCAGACTGCGCCTTTGAGTCCGGGAATCTTTTCAGAACCCGTCTTGAAGCCAATTCCGCAGTCATTCTTTCCCGTCTGAGCGATGACTATTACCGGCATGTATTTTACTCGGATGCCATCAGTGATACGGTCAAATCCATCCTCCGGACACTCTACGGCATCACAAACCTCACTCTGTATGAACGAATCCGGGGACCGGTTTCAGAATCCTATACTCCTGTCCAGCCATTGCAGAACAAGACTGAAAAACAGGAACACCCGTATGGGGAAAACCTGTTTAGCCCGGAAGATACCCTTGCTCTTGAAAGTCTTATAGATGAAATCCATTCCTTTTCAAGAAATCAGACTTCTGAGGAGCTTCTCAACAAAATCCAGTTGTACGGCAAAGCCATACTCCGGGATGCAGTTCAGGATTTTCGGACAGCCATTCAGCAATGCGAAAAGCATTCCCGGTCCGGCCGCAGCCTGCTGCTGAACAGTTTTCTTGTCCTCGCAGAGAAAACCGCCGATCTTCGGAATTTTACCAAGGCCGCTTTGTCCAGTCATCCGGACCTTGAGCAGGAGTTTCTCCTGATACACCAGTACCGGCAGAAGATCCTTGAGGTTACAGATCGTCTTTATTACCATTTTCTTTGCCGGGGAATTCATGAAGTCCGCAGTGCCTATGAAAAACTCAAGGAAGAAGAAAATTTTCTGACTTTTGACGACCTTCTCCTGAAAGTGCGTGAAATTCTCCGGAGTTCCGGCTCCGAACGTCTTTTGACAGTCTTGAGACAGCGCTACCGCATGGCCATCATCGATGAATTTCAGGACACAGATCCATGCCAGTATGAAATCTTCCATAAGATTTTTGCCGAAGGCGGCCTGCCGGTCTTTTTAATCGGCGATCCGCGACAGGCTATCTACTCCTTCCGGGGAGCTGACATCGCCACTTATACGAAAGCCGCCCGCGATGTGGAAATGTGCAGACCACGTCAGACTCTGTCCGTCAACTATCGGAGCGCAGATGTCATGATTCAGGCAGTCAACACGCTCTTCCGTCTCCCGCAATATGCCTGCACTCCGGATGGGGAAATCCATTCCTGGACGCCCTTCATGGATCCGTAGATTCATTTTGAAGCAGTCAAAACCCCTTCAGACGAAGATCCTTCCCGGGCGAAACCCGGCCTCCTCCATGAAGGCAAGGAAGACTCCAGCCCCTTTCAGATACTGTTTTCCCCCGACATGAATCAGGAACAAATTCTTCAGGCATGTGCCGCAGAAATACAAAAGATGCTGGCAACTCCTGACCTGTACCAGATTCCACAAGTCAATCCGGATCAGACTGTAAGCTGCAGGCCGGTTCAGCCGGGAGACATTGCCGTGCTTGCCTATCAGAAACGCAATGCTGCTTCAGTGCGAAAAATTCTTGCTTCCATGAACATCGCATCTGTCTTTGTCAAGGGCCGCAATATCTACGCCTCCAGTGATGCCTGGGAACTCTATCTGGTTTTAAAAGCAGTCCTGCAGCCAAATTCCAGAGAACTGGTTATGAATGCGCTTGCAACTCCTGTTTGCGGAGTCCCTATAGACCGGCTGGTCCAGGCAAACGAAGACCCGCAGTCCGGAGAGCTTTTCATCGCAGACATGATGGAAGTTTTTTTAACTTTGAATCAGCTGTGGAAAAAAAGCTTTCTCCAGATGTTTCAGGAACTCTTCCGGCATTTTCACGTACGGGAACGGTATCCGGCTCTCCCGGATGGTGAAAGAAAACTGACCAACCTTCTCCAGCTTCAGGATCTGCTCTATCAGGAAATTCTCACGGACAAATGTTCTCCGGAGACAGTCGTATCCAAACTTGCCAGACGCATTCAAAAACAGGATCAACTCCAGGGGCCACCCTTTTCACACTCTCGCCCGGCAGCAGATGAAAACAGTGAACAAACCGAAGAACAGCTCGAAACGGACCGCAACGCTGTCCAGCTCATGACCATTCATTCCAGCAAAGGCCTTGAATTTCCCATTGTTCTGCTCCCGGATTTTTACTCAAAGACTATCCGGAAATTATTTTCAAACGCTGCCGCAGACAGGACTCCCTATAAAATT
Organism: uncultured bacterium; assembly: GCA_949290385.1. Classification (GTDB taxonomy): domain Bacteria; phylum Verrucomicrobiota; class Lentisphaeria; order Victivallales; family UBA1829; genus CASERY01. Next base: position 21,679 of record CASERY010000083.1, read on the forward strand.
CACATGCCTGACGGTTCTGCCGCTTTTGATCTTCTCTGTCAAAAGGAAAATCTCATCCCTGCGGCTTCAGAAAGCCTTCAGGAAGACCTTCGCCTGGCTTATGTGGCTTTCACCCGGGCAAAGTATAAAACGCTGCTGTTCCGGGGGAAAAATGACACCCCCTCCTGTCTGGATTGGCTTTTCGTCATGAAGCATCTGGATCCCCTCCAGTTTCCATCTCTTGCAAATCCCGAATATGCGGCTCAATGCGTCCAGCTGCTTCTGAGCAAAGGCGGAACTTTTGAAGAAGCTTATCTGAATCATCCTTTCTGCCGGAAACTGGATCCGGATTTTGTCCTGCAAAAACTTCCTTCTTGTGAAAAGGAACGGCCTCTCACACTGCCGGAACTGCATCTCTTCATCGACCGCAACTGGCAAATGGCAAGCTATACAACACTCACGCCGGCAAATTTCGGTACATCCAATGCCCCGGATTCTGAGACATTCAGTCTGGATTATGATGACGACGATGAAATCTTTGCTTCAGATGAAAATAGCAATCCGACCATCTCATCCGGATCGGACAGCATTTTCACAATTCCCGGAGGAGCCATTCTTGGAAATGCGTGGCATAAAATTCTCCAGGAACTGGACTACCAGGAAAATCCCGGAACCATTCAGGAAACCGTTGAACGGCAAATGCGTCTTTTCGGGCTTGTCAGGGATCAGGACTTAAAACTCCGGAACAACCGCTGTACTTTGACATCCGACATGCTACAAAAACTCTTTCTTCTTCCATTCCACGGTCAGAATACAGAATCTTTCAGACTCTGCGATATTCCTAAAAATCAAAGGATTCCGGAATTTGAATTCACTTTTTCCCTGAAACGCGGCTTTACCGGAAAGGACATTCAAAAAATCCTTGCCCCATGGATCCAGACTCGCTTTCATCTCTCGCCGGAATCCTGGCCGGACTGGAACCGGGAAATATCCGGTGGATTCCTCACCGGATTCATTGATCTGTTTTTCTGCTGGAACGGAAAATTCTATCTTCTTGACTGGAAATCCAACCGTCTTGGCGGGAATGCAAAATCATTCAATGCCCAGTCCATCTGTCAGGAAATGATCCGCCACTTTTACTTCATCCAGTATTTTCTTTATCTCACAGCAGCAGTCAAGTATCTGCGCTTTCTCAACAACGGGAAAATGTCCCGGGAGATTTATCAGGAAAAAATAGGCGGCATTTTCTACGTATTTCTCCGTGGCGCAGTTCTGGAAGATCCGGAACGAGCTCTTTTTTTCGATCTGCCGCCCTACGAAACAGTGGAAGCCCTTGAACAGCTGTTCACACCGGAAGGACTTGACTCATGACCCCTGACGATATCCGAAAAATGACAGGAATCCATGCCTTCGGCACACTGGATCTGGCCTTTGCTGATTTTATCCTGGAATATGTGCACAGCCAATCCGTTGAGCTGTTTCTGGCCAGTGCTCTGGTCTCCCAGGCGTTAAAACGAGGACACACCTGCTGCCGCCTGGATCTGCTGGCAGGTTCTCTGTACCCAGAAAAAGATGAAAATGATCCGGAGAATCTTCCGCAAATCCGTCTTCCGGATCTTCAGACATGGCGAAAACATCTTCTGGCTCATTCCGATGCAGTGTCTTTTCTGACAGAAAAGGATCAACACGACTTGTCTTGCTGGATGCAGCAGAGACTTTCCCTCCCGGCAGACGCCTTGGAAACATGTTCCAGCCTTCCGGACACAGAAAGCCGTACAGGCGGCAATAGAGTCTTGTACAAACGCCTTTTAAAACCGCTGATTCTGGATAGTTCAAACCGGATTTATATGCAGCGCTATTTTCTACATGAAAAAAGTCTTGCTGTCCAGATTCTCCAACGTTGTAAAAACTGCCGCAGCCAGTTGCAGCTGCTCCTTCCATCGGCCGGACTGCAGTCTCTCCACACGTATTTTCAACGGGCAGCCTCTGATACTGATATCGAACCGGACTGGCAGCAGTTTGCCCTCTTTCTTGCCGCATCTCAGAATTTCACCGTAATCACCGGCGGTCCGGGCACAGGAAAGACAACTGTTGCCGCAGCTCTTCTTGCGCTGGAACTGCAAAGGAATCCAGATTTGAAAATCATGCTTGCCGCACCTACCGGAAAAGCTCAGATGCGCCTGAAAGAAGCCATTTTTTCCGAAACTGTACCGGGAAAACTTCAGATTTCCGAAACAATCCGGGAAAAACTCCGTACACTTCCCGGAGCCACCATTCACAGTCTTCTTGGATACCGCTTTGGAAGTCCTTCCTTCCAGCACAACGCTTTGGAAAAACTGGATTTGGACCTCCTTATTGTCGATGAATGCTCTATGGTCTCTCTCACTCTTATGGATAAACTACTTCAGGCTCTGCCTGCCCAAACCAGAATTGTTCTTCTGGGAGACAAAGACCAGCTGGCTTCTGTTGATGCAGGTTCTGTCATCGGAGATCTTTGTGCCGGAGGGCTTCTGAGTACAGCGGATTCAGAAATTTCTGCAGAAAAATTTTTCCAGCAGACCGGCTGGCATGTCCCCCACGCGACTCCGGAAGAATTGAAAGAATATCCTCTTGCCGGCCATATTGCAGAACTTCGACAAACTCATCGGTTCAATCGCGAAATAGGCGGTATTGCTGTCAGGATCAAGAATTTCAGTGGATCCGAACAAGAAGCCATGGAAACTGCCGATCAGATTCTTTCCAGTTCATGTGGATCATTTTCTGCTCGGACTGTCTCCCGGCAAAAATTCAAAAATGAACTCCAAAAACTCGTCTTAAATCCGAATCCCGATCTTTTCTCTCCGCTCTCAGAGGATAATGATATGCTCAGCGGATACGCCCCTATGGCAGAACTCTGCCGCCTTGCAAAACTGGGAGGCCGTGAAAATCTTCAGCAGGCCTTCCTGTGTCTTGATGCATTTAAAATTCTCTGTGCAACAGTGAAAGGACCTTTCGGTGTTGAAGCTGTCAACCTTCTCATGCGGGAACTTCTGGGTATGAAGGCGCGTTATGCGCCGGGACTGCCGGTCATGGTCAGAGTTAATGACGCGAAACGGACTGGACTTGTCAACGGAGATACCGGCATTGTCTGGAAAAGTCTGGATGGCCCTTCCGGCACTCTGAAAATTTATTTTCCGAATCATCCACTCCGAGGGTTCACGCCGGCAGAGCTTCCTCCTCATGAAGACGTTTTTGCCATGACAGTCCACAAATCGCAGGGTTCCGGATTTCAGAAAATTCTATTTCTTCTTCCGGAACAGGATTCTCCCGTACTGAGCCGTGAACTCCTTTACACCGGAATCACCCGGGCAAAAAAGCGTGTAGACTTATGGACCACAAAAGCCATCCTCTCAGCAGCCCTTTTCCGACAGACAACCCGTTATTCCGGACTGACAGAACGTCTGCGCGATTCACAAATTTGACAAAACTACGCAGCTCATGTCCGTTGATAGGATCGATGCAGCAGACTGCATGATTCAAAAAATCTGACAAGACCACAGGGGATTTCTTCTCTTTCTCTCCCCCCCTCTTCCGGATTCCCAATAGATAAAGGAATAGAATTTCCTTGTCTGGATCCTCAGTTGTTCTCTCTGTTCTGTATATCAAGACAAAATATCGGGGAAAGAGCCCTTCATAGTGCTGAATGAATTCATATGGGTACACAGGAACAGACCTGAATAGACTGTTTCAATCTCCACCTCTACTCATGGAACAGATTGAAAAGCGCGGACCGAAACAGTTCGCAGTCTTAATAGACTGTTTCGATCTTTGTCCACACCTTCTTCGGATTCCACATTTCATCAGGACATTCCCCATATGGTTGTCCCAAAAAGGGCTTTTTACCGCTCGTTTTCAGTTCCATATCCACATAATAGGTCCTTTGCCAAACATGTTCTGTAAAACTCTGAACCAACCTGTAGTGTGAGTTCCATATCCACATAATAGGTCCTTTGCCACATTTGCAAGACCATACAAACATTCATGAGTTTCTTCTGTTCCATGCTTCATTGGAAGTCATTGGAATGGATTGTGTTCATAGTTCATATTTCATTTTCTCCTGTCTCCTTTTCCCAACCTATCTTTATGAAGGATTTACAGTGGAGAAAAAAGAAAGACTTTTCTACAGTTTTTTTATCCTTCGAATAAATAGTTCAACACTTTAATTTTCAGTACCAATCTTCATATCTGAATTGTTGGGGTTCACGGATACTGCAGCATCAAACAGCTACCCCATGTTCCAGCTTAAAAAACATCCGTTTTTTTACTTTGTCCCTTTACTTTTGATAAATGAGGATTATATTGGCATTGTCTTTTGACCCTGTGGTGTAATGGTAGCACAGCTGTTTTTGGTACAGCTAGTTCAAGTTCGAATCTTGGCGGGGTTACCATTTTCAGTCCATCCGTTCAGGAAAGAACAGAAAATGGGATTCGTATTTCTTTTAAATCTTCCGGTTTCTGCAGAATCTAAAAAGAGATCAAGGAACGCATCTTTTATTCCTTTGTGTTCTAATTGTCCGGATGGAAAAACTCTTTTACTGTTCAAGTCTTTTTTTGCATAAAATTCTTTATACATTCTCTGCAATTTTTTAAGAATCTTGTTTTCCCTGATAATTTTTAGATGCTGTCATATTTTCCGAGGCTCTATCCCTTTTGAACTCCAGCGATAGCAAAGCAGAGTAAAAAAACGAGCAGCATAAATATTGATTATATCTGGTCCCCTGAATAAAAAAATTATTTTCAATAAGTTTGAGATAGTGTCACGCATCTGCTGCAAAAGTCGACTTCTGAATAAAAAAAATCATTTCCAATAAACCGGAAGCCATGATTGTTTGCAGTTTATTAAGATATAAAAAAAGCGCCTCCTGGAAAATTTCCCGGGAGGCACCCCTATACGATTGAAAGACACGGACTTTTCTGAAGGGCTCAATTTATATCAGCCCTTATGCCGCACTTTCCTTCTTACTTACTTGCTGAAATAGCGTGCAAGCAATCCTTTGAAAGCCTGTCCATGACGAGCTTCATCCTTTGCCATTTCATGAACGGTATCATGGATAGCGTCATAGCCAAGTTCCTTTGCACGTTTAGCGATATCATATTTTCCGGCACATGCGCCATTTTCAGCAGCGACACGGGCTTCCAGATTCGTCTTGGTGCACGGAGCAACAACTTCACCCAGCATTTCTGCAAACTTGGCAGCGTGTTCCGCTTCTTCATAAGCAATGCGTTTGTAGGCTTCTGCAACTTCCGGATAGCCTTCGCGGTCAGCCTGGCGGCTCATCGCAAGATACATGCCGACTTCTGTGCATTCACCGGTAAAATGTGCCTTCAGTCCTTCCAGAACTTCAGGATCAACATTTTTACCAACACCGATTACATGTTCCGTTGCCCAGCTCATGGTTTCTTCTTTTTTCTCGATGAACTTGGATCCATCCACACCGCACTGCGGGCATTTTGCCGGCGGAGTGTCACCTTCATAAACATAACCGCAAACAGGGCATACAAACTTCTTCATAGATTCCTCCTGAATTTTTATTTTGTGTTGTTTGTGTTTCAATTGACTGATTATTGATTTTACCTGTTGCTATCAATATAGGGGGCTATTTTTATAAATCAAGCATGAAAATTAAAAAAATAGTAATTTTATTGATTTATTCTTATTTTTAACCATTCCCTTTTAATTTATCATTATCTCCTTTCTCTTTTTAGACTCCATTTTTCTTATTTATAACCATTCCTAGACTTTCTGATACTTAAAATTCGATACTAAAAAACAGGAAGAATGTGCCGAATAGGTATCCTGTCTATTTGTAACTTATTAAAGAAGGAATTTCAAGAATGCATTTTTAAGGATCTTTTAACAAAGCAAGAATTTCTGCCTTAGCTTAATTCCCAATCTGTTACTATTCTATAATATGCTGAATATATTCTATAAAGCTTGCCTCCCCTCCCGGGTTGTATGGCATTCTATAATATACGCAATCCATCTTTCATAATTAAAAAAAGAGTTTAGGACAGACCTGTTTTTAACCCGATAATTCTATTTCTCTTTATCTCCATAATTTACATGGATTTTCTATCGTAGAAAAAACGTCTCTCTCATGCAGCTTCAGTCCGCATCCTGCGACAATAAAATTTCCAAGTTTATACTTTAGATTTAACCGCTTGCAGTTCTTTTTTTCTCTCCCTAAGCAGTTTTTCAGTTGTTATTCCTAATCTTTAATGAGCCAGAAGTTCTACTTTTTTTCAAAAATAGATTGAATTTTTAGGATTTTCATATATAGTAAGCATTCTTATTATAAGAAAACTTATTATTTGCAATAAGGCAGAATCTAATCTGAAAGGAAAAATCCCGTGGAATCCCTTCATTATCTGCTGATGAAAGCACATACCATGCTTAACAAAGAAATCGTGGAACGGGCATCCGGAGAAGGGCTCTCTCCAGGCCAACCTAAAATACTCGAATACCTGCTCGAATTTGGAGAAAGCAACCAGAAAGCCATCGCATCCTACTGCGAAATCGAACAGGCTACAGCCGGAAGCGTACTGCTTCGAATGGAATCTGCCGGACTCATCAGAAGATTTCAAAAGGATGGCAACAGGCGTTCTCTCTATGTGGCTCTGACTCCAAAGGGACTCACTGCAGCCCGCAGAATGGAACAAATTTTTAAAGAATAGGAAATGAAAACCTGCCAGCATATATCTCCGGAAACAGTCCTTCAACTGAGACAGCTTCTGGAATGCTTTTGCAAGTCTGCTCTTCAGGAAAGGAATTCCTTTCAGGCATCATGAAAAAAGATCATTTTATCAAACGCTGCATGCTCCTGTGTTTTGGACTGCTTGTCATGGCCTTTGGAGTGGCGTTCTCCATAAAGGCCGGGCTTGGGACCTCCCCGATCTCCAGTCTGCCTTATGTAGCCAGTCTTCTGACTCCGCTGACAGTAGGAACAGCAACTATTGTTATGCATTGTGCCCTGATTTTTCTCCAGATTGCGATTCTGCGCAAAAACTATAATCCCTATCAACTTCTGCAGCTGCCGGTTGCTTTTCTCTTCGGCTATCTGACGGACTTTTCCTTATGGGTTATTCAAAGTATTTCTCCCTCTTCCTATACCTCTCAATGGCTTCTGTGTGTTCTGGGCATTATTCTGGTAGGAATTGGTGTCAGCTGTGAAGTTGCAGCCAAGGTCGTTGTGCTGGCAGGAGAAGGACTGGTTCTCGCAGTATGCCAAACCTTCCCCTTAGAATTTCCATCTGTAAAAATTTCCTTTGACTGTTCGCTGGTTATGCTTGCAGCCGTTCTTTCCATTGTCGGTCTGGAATACCTTACAGGGATACGGGAAGGAACCATTGCAGCTGCTGTACTGGTAGGAATTGTTGCAAAACACACGAACAAACTTTTTATGCAGAAATTTATAGACCATTATTTTCCTCAGACCGTTTCCTGACTTTCCTTCTACCCCTTCTTTCAACCCTGGAAAGGATTCCAGGGTTGAAATATGAGACAAAAAAGCTGTCTTTTTTCCCCTGTCGGACACCTGCTTGAAAGACACACAGATTTTTCCGCATTACAGACGCAGATCCGGATAAAAAATTATCCGGTCTTCTGGCAAAATTCAAAAGAACAGTTTATATTCTCTTTCATACTGTACTATCGGTCATTTCTATACAATTCAAGCCGAAACCCGGAAAGAGAGGCCGCCTTATGATCCATCAGAAAGCGCAGTTCGGTATTATCGGATTAGCCGTTATGGGAGCAAATCTTGTTCTGAATCTAGTCTCGAAAGGATTTTCTGTAGCCGTTTACAACAGGACGGCACAACGGACACTGGACTTTGCAAAAAAACAGAACAATTCACACATTCACCCATACTATTCCATTCAGGATTTTGTCCAGGCATTGGAGAGACCTCGGAAAATACTTCTGATGGTTCAGTCCGGAACAGCTGTGGATGAAATGATCCAACAGCTGGAGCCCTATCTTGACCCCGGGGACATTCTAGCCGATGGTGGCAACAGCTTTTTTGAAGACACAGAACGCAGATGCACCCTTCTTCAGGGGAAAAACATCTTATACGCAGGCGTTGGAATTTCCGGAGGCGAAGAAGGTGCGCTCCACGGACCTTCCATGATGCCCGGCGGAAACCCGGCCTCCTGGGATTGTCTGAGGCCGTTCTTTGAAGCTGCTTCTGCAAAAGTAGCCGGGCTGCCCTGCTGTGCCTGGATCGGCCCGGGCGGAAGCGGGCATTTCGTCAAAATGCTTCATAACGGTATTGAATATGCATTTATGCAGCTTATAGCAGAGGCCTATGGACTTATGCGCGATCTGCTGAAAATGTCGCCAGATGAAATCAGCCGTGTCTTTGGAAGCTGGAATCAAAAGGAACTCAGGAGCTTTCTTGTTGAAACCGCCTCTGAGGTTCTTGTCTGCAAAGACCCGGAGTCCGGCGATTATCTCATCAACCGCATTCTGGATAAACCTGGCCAGAAAGGCACCGGCAAATGGACCCTTATTCAAGCACTGGAATCCGGTTCACCTGTCCCAGTCATTGCCGAAGCGGTCTTTGCCAGAATGACAGCCGCCGATAAGCCCAGGCGCATGATTCTGCATGATATTCTCCCCGGTCCAGATCCAGAAGCAGCACATGCCAGCCTCTCCTCCGGAAAAAAGGACTTCCTTGAAGATTTGGAAAAAGCACTTTATGCATCCGTTCTATGTGTGTATGCTCAGGGCTTTCAAATGCTCAGAAACGCATCCGTGCAGCATCAATGGGAACTGAATCTCTCCGAAATTGCGCGCATCTGGCGAGGCGGCTGCATTATCCGGGCAGATATTCTGACCGATCTTCAAAACCTGTTTTCTCAGAATCCCGGACTTGACAATTTCCTTGAATCGCGGTATTTTACCCAGGTTCTGGGGAAAGCACAGGATTCCTGGAGACGTGTGGTTTGCCGCGGAATCAGTGCGGGAATTTCCTTAAGCGCATTTTCCTCTGCGCTTGCAGCCTACGATGCCATCCGGACACAGAACCTTCCGGCGAACATGATTCAGGCTCTGCGCGATTCCTTTGGAGCGCATATGTTTGAACGCACAGATCGGCCGGAAGGATTGTTTTTTCATGGACCATGGCACAATTCTGAAGCTCAGATATCGTCCACTGTATACAATGCCTGAAATTGCTACAGCAGTTCTTCCTGGCAGAGACGACAGCAGACGGGAAAAGTGAAAGACTGCGGCAAAAGAATGAACAGAACAAAAAGGAAACCGCCCCTTCAGCCCTTCAAAAGGATTTCTGCGGAGCAAACATGGCTCTGAACCGGAGAAAAATGAAAGAAAAGCATCTTCTTAAATAAGAAGGAAAAATGAATTATGAAATTTCTGTCCTGTTTTTTTGGCTATCATCCAAAAGGCATTTTTGCCGCCCTGCTCATCATGATGGCCGGTCTGTTTCTTTTCGGTTGTACCACATTGACTGAAGCGGAGCAGAAAAGACTTCTGCGCCTGGATGAACCTGCGGAAAAATCTGATATGACAGTAGAACAGCTTCTGGCAAAAATGCACAGTGTTACAGATCCCCGCAATCACCTGTTTGATGCAAAATCATATCTATTGCGGCAAAGTACTGTTTCTGAAACAGAATATAAGAAAGGCAAACTTTCTGAACAGTACGTAAGCACAGTCAAATTCCAGCTTCCGGATGAAATGGTTCAAACGACGGAGCGTGCAGGAACCCCGGTAAAAACGATTCTGTTTAAAGACGGAGATGCCTATATCATTGATCCTGTCAGCAAAAAGGCAAGCCGGATTCCGGAAGGGACTGAGCTCCAGAAAATCAAGCTTTATGCAGATATAGCCAATCCGACCAAGCAGATCACAGACATTTTTGCACAGGTGGATGTGGATGTTATCTATGAAAATCACGAACGGTATTACAGACTGATCTGCCTTGCAGAAGACCGTGCAATTCCTCCTTATGTCATTTACGTTCATTCTGGAACATTTCTGACAGCTAAAGCAGAAACCATTGTCCAGGATTCCCAGGGTTATCAGGTTCTATACATAGCGGAATCCAAAGATTACAAATGGGTGGACGACATACTGATCCCTACTACAACCCTTCTGAAAGTCAAAAACCAGACGGATGTTTGTACAACAACAGCCTTTGATCTGAACTGCACACTTCCCGGCAAAGATTTTGAACTTCCCTCCGGATATCGGATCAGTGAAGAATAAAGGATTTTTTCGAACTGTGCCTTCTTTTCTAACTTTCCAATAAATGCGGTTGGTTCAAGGGGCCGACAAAGAATAAAAGATTCTGCAAACTTGACAATCCGGATTGCATTCTAAGCAGAGAGTACGGGTGTACGACAAAGGATAAAGGATTCTGTAAGCTCTCTTTTTCTGAAGAGGGCTTTTTTCTTTTCAGTTAGTTTTCCTGAACCTCCGGCGTCCCAAACAGTCTTCAAAAAATAGAGGGGTAATCCGGGGACATCTAAAACAGATACAAAAACAGTAAACGGATCAATCTTTTTCAGCTGCCGACACACGCTTAAATCCAATAGAAGCAAACTCTTTCTATCTGGAAGATCCCTCCCCCCGTTCGGTCTGAGCTTAGCAAACTTCAGGAAGGAAAAGAAGATCTCTCTTTCCATCTGGGGAACCCCCCGTCCGGCCTTAAATATTTCATTCCACTTTATGCGGGTCTTTTTATTCATTCTTATTCTGAAACACAAAAAGGATCCATTTTCAATCTGCAAATATCCTCCTGATATTTGCATTTTTGCAGAAAAATGCTACATTTCCGCAATCGAAAACAATCAGGGAAAAGCGTCTTTCCGATACAGATTCCCGTTGGTCGGCAAGATTGAGTGTAATTCGGGAAATGAAAGAACTTTTTATGGAAGATACAAAATATTTTGACGCCATGATGCAGCGCGGCAGAGAATTTCTCAATGTCCGTTATCCGATTATCTGCGGTGCCATGACCTGGGTTTCTGAACCGCATCTAGTGGCTGCTGTCTGCAATAATGGATGCTTTGCCTGTCTTGCCGGAGGGAATGCCCCCACAGAAATTCTCAAGGAACAGATCCTCGAAACAAGACGCCTTACAGACAAGCCATTTGCAGTCAATCTAATTACGATTGCCCCTGCTTATAAATCCCATCTGGAAATGCTTCGTGAAGTCAAGCCCGAATACATTGTCTTTGCCGGAAGTTTTCCCAAAGAAAAAGAAATTGAGGCGGCCAAGGAAACCGGTGCCAAAGTTCTCTGTTTTGCATCCACTATCTCTATTGCGGAACGTATGATTCGTTTCGGCGCCGATGCATTGATCCTGGAAGGCAGCGAAGCCGGTGGTCATATCGGCCATGTCTCCGCATTAGTGCTGATGCAGCAGGTTCTCTTCAAATTCTCCGATCAGGTTCCGGTCTTTGTTGCAGGCGGTATTGCTACAGGCAAGATGATTGCCCATGCAGCGCTTATGGGAGCGGCAGGAGTCCAGCTTGGAACCCGCTTTGTCATGACAGATGAGTGCCGGGTTCATCCGAAATTTAAAGATGTCTTTGCCAGAGCTGATGCCCGTGATGCTGTGTCCACTCCGCAGTATGACAGCAAACTGCCGGTTGTAGCAGTCCGCTGTCTGCGGAACAGAGGCATGAATGAATTTGGAAAACTCCAGCTGAATCTGCTTCGTCAGCTTGAAGCCGGTACGATTCATCGTGAAACAGCCCAGGCGGAAGTGGAAAAATTCTGGGTTGGAGCCCTTCGCCGCGCCGCCATTGAAGGAGATGTGGAAAATGGATCCCTTATGGCCGGACAGTCTGTTGGAATGGTCAACAAAATCATGCCTGTCAAGGACTTGATTCACGAACTTGTAACAGATGCCGAAGCGGAACTGAAGGCCGTGAAAGAACGTCTTAACAAAATCAATTGAACCGTAAAATAAGTTCCAGTTCTATCCTTCGGAACGGCCTGCAATCAGGAAAAATCAACGGAGTGCCTGTCCATGAAAAGCGCATTTGAATTAGCCTTGGAACGCAGCGGCGGTTCTCTCAATGAACTGTCTCCTGACAAAAAAGAAAAAATTGCTGAGCTGGATTCCATCTGCAAGGCAAAAATCGCAGAGGCGGAAATTTCTGCGGATCAGAAAATACAAAAATTGGATGATCCAGCAAAAATCGAAGAAATCAAGGAAGGCCTTCGCCATGAAATCGCCTCCCTGCAGGACCGTTACGAACGGGAAAAGGATCGTGTCCGCAATGCCTGACAGACCTGAGGCAGACAGCAATACCGCAGAGCAGAAAAATCCACTGACATCCTCTCTCTGCGGCGACCGGGACAGAGTTATTATTCAGAATGGCATTTACCTGGATCATGCGGCGGCCATGCCGCCTGATCCGGCGGTGCTTGCCCGGATTGCAGAATTATTTCAAACAGTCTATGCCAATCAGGAGTCTCCTGGCTTTCACGGAAGCCAGGCGCTGCATATACAGAAAAAAGCGGAACAGCTTTTAAAATGTGCTCTTTCGGAAAACTGTAATTCGGAATGCATGGTTCTCTGGTGCAGTTCCGGAACAGAAGCCGTTCAGGCCTCCATGAAACTTATTCAAAAGGTCTATCCTTCCGGAGGAGTGATTTTATTCAGTGAAGGAGAGCATGCGTCTGTACGGGCGGCTCTAAAAGAAATGCCGGGTTCTTACCAGTGTCTTCCGCTGAAACTTGCATCCGAAGGCACGTTGGATCTGGATGATCTTGAACAAAAACTCAAAAAGTTCAATGTGATTGCCTGCGCCGTACATTTTGTTCAGTCTGAAACTGGAAAAATTCAAGATTTAACCGCAGTCCGCAACCTTCTGAAAAAACATTCATCCAAAACCCTGTTCTTCACGGATGCCATTCAGGGTATTGGAAAAATTCCCCTGCCCTGGGATCAGGCAAAACCGGATATTCTGACGATTTCCGGTCAAAAATTTGGACTTCCTTCCGGAGCGGCACTTGTCTGTTCCAACACATTGCGCAAAGATCTTGTTTCACTCAGAAATACGTTTCATCTGGTTGGCCGTCTTCCAGTGCCTTTTGCCATGGCTCTTGCGGAACGCCTGGAATACCTGCAGCGGAATCTGAATGAAAATAGAAAGAAGGCATCTGAAATAAAGAATTTTCTTCTCCAGGAACTGCAGGAGAACTTATTCGGATATTTTCAGGAGACCATCCCGTCTTCTGATGCCAGCGACTATATTTGTCATCTGCTGCTCAAGTCTTCTTCTGTAACTTATCAGGGAGCCATTGTTGTCCGTGCGCTTTCTGCCAGAGGCATTTCCGTATCCTCCGGCAGTGCCTGTGATGCTGAAACCAAAACGCCTTCTGCAGTTCTCAGGGCAATGGGGATTCCCATCAAGGATGCTTATTCAGCCTTGCGCATATCCCTGGGATTCCATACAACAAAGTAGGAAATTCGCCAGTTTGTATGGGAACTGAAGAAAACTCTGAGTGAATATTGAAAAATGAATTTGTATTCTTTTCTGTGAGGAGTACATTATTCTCAAACAAGAAAGGATTTGAATTATGAATGAAAAAATTATTGCCAAGCTGGAAGAACTCCGCGGATGCTTACAGGCAGATGGCGGTGATCTTGAACTCGTAGAAATTGACGGAAAAACTGTAAAACTTTCACTTCGCGGTGCCTGTGGAAGCTGTCCGCATGCAACCATGACGCTGAAGGAAGGAATTGAACGGATTCTCCGGGAAGAAATTGATCCGGAAATTGTTGTAGAAAGAGTCTGATTCAAATAATCCCTTTTCTGCAGAAAATAAAGAGATCCTCCAGGCGAAAAGAAAAAAAATACGCTGTGGAGGATCTTTTTTTCTTTATAGAATACTTGAAACTTTGATTTGTTTCCGATTCTAAAGGTCCATGGCCGTTCCTGAAAATTCTTTATGTCGACAGTATAACTTATAATATTTCTAACGTGTTCAGTTTTTAAAAAACAATCACTAAAATTTCTGACATGCCATCCGAACTTGATAAAGTCTTATTGCAATAAAAAATATTTTCGATTTTCTCAAAACTTCAAAAAATCATTCACCTCTTTTCCTGCTGTTTTTTATTTCTTATACAATCTACTTGTTTTAATATAGATAACCCCTTAAATGAGCCATAGGAACGGCAAAAAATAATACCTCTATGCTGGCCATATCTTTCATAATAAAAAAGAAATGAAAGATAAAAAAATCTTGAAAAAAACTTGCATTACCGTTTTAAATGCATTATACTCCCTTTAGAAAAGGGAAACAAACAATGGGGGAGGAAAATAATCATAGCCATAAAATCCCGTATCACTGAAACTTCCTGACGGGAAAAAAATTCCAGAATTAGCGATTTCTCAAGACTTTTTCAACGACTTAAATACTTTGATATAAAGCAGGCTCAGGCACATTCATTCTGCAATGGGAAATCCTGCTTGATTTTATATGAAGTATTCATTATTTGATATTCAACGGATGCAATAAAAAAGAAAGGGAAATTTAAATGCAAATGATCAGATCATTTCTTTTTGGAATCGGATTATTGGCAGTTCTGTTCTGCACAGCTTGTTTTTCACCGTCCGAGAGTTCCCGCATGGATGAATCTAAAGAAATTTCACAAAGCAGGATAGATGCTTGGAATTATTATTTACAAACTCTTGAGCGAGAAGATGATTTGTAGGATAGAACTAAAAAAATGATAACACCTCTTCTTGTGGATTTTTCTTTGTGCCCTTTCTTATCAGAATCGGATCTACAGCTGATTAAGAGTAATCGAAAAATAGAACTGATCTTATTTGCTCTTTAGATGGGATATGAGAATATGCTCATTAAGAAACCGAAAATAATTGAAGTTGATTTTGAAGAACTTTACGTTGAAATTAGTGAAGAAGAAAAAACTGCCATTGTAGCATTATTGCAAAAAATAATGCCTGATGACAAAATTTTCTTAGCTGTAAAAAAATCCCCTGCAGATAAAACAGATGATTAGGTGAAGGAACATATTGAAGACGAATAGGTTCATTTCACGGTCGTTGCATACTCCGAAAGTTTTACGAATGACGTTACAGTCGCAGTCGAAGTCGGTCGTGTTCTCACTTCTTATCAATTTATCTACAGAAGGAATATGTATATTCTAAGAAACAGGACCATATTCTTGCCTTTTGATTGATGCTTCCTCTAAAATAAGAGGAAGTTCTTGAATCAAAAATTCATTATTTCAAGATGAAAGACAGTATCTCAGATAATCCCAATCCATTTAATAGAGTAAAGATGCAGGTGTATT
>CASERY010000084.1 GCA_949290385.1 uncultured bacterium
TCCAGAAACGTTTCCAGAAAGTTGACAGATTCTGCCAGAAAGCGATATTCCGGATGTTTTTCCAGAAGATTCAGTGCAGTGAAAAGAATCCGGCATCCGCGCGAAAGACATTCCTCCCGTGATCCGCCCCAGAAAAGATCAAGATGGGAAAACGGAATAATAAAAACTTTCTTTTTGACCGACATGTTTCGAGTCTCCTTTTTCAAATTTCAAAAAATGATGTTTTTTGTACGATTCTTATTTCCAGCCGGATTGGGGGAGGGGAATGGTGATGTGCAATGTGTAAGGGCTTCCCGGATCTGTTTTTCAGAGAAGAACGGAGCCACCGATTCCGGCTGCAATTTTTGTCATAGCATTTAGAATTTCCTGCTGTCTTTTACCGCGGAAATGAGATTCCGGCAGGAAACAGCCGAGCGCTGCAATAATCTGACGATCTTGAAAAATTGGACAGGCAATCATCCTTTTTGTTTTCCGGGATCTGTCGATCAGAAACGGTTGTTTTCGAATCTGCTTGAGCTCCTTTAAAAAATCTTCCCGGCTTTTTACGGAAGGCCAGGCTGGCCCGGGGATTCCGAAACGGTCAAAATATTTTTCTTGAAGAGGTTGGGAAAGAGCAGAAAGAAGAATGCGGCCGGAAACTGTCTGACAAGGATTTTCCACTTCTGGATATAGTCGTTTGGAGGCTGGAACCATCTGGCTGCCCAGTTCGAGACATACGATATGCCGCTTTGCATTCAGAAGGACGGAGACGCAGATATATTCTCCGAACTGTTCACGGAATTCATGCAGAAGAGGAGTCGCCGCTTTACGAAGCGGATTGTTGTCATGGTAAAAACGGGAAAGTCCGACGGTTTTGTGTCCAAGAAGATAGCCACATTTTCTTCCGGCAAATTCCAGATATCCGAGTTTATTCATAGTTCTGATGATCTTCGAGACAGTCGGAACTTTCAGGCCTGTCTTTTCCGCCAGAAGGGAGACCGTATGGGGTACATTCGGAGATTTTGCAATTTCCTCCAGAAGCAAAAAGGCCCGTTCTAGAACCTGGATGGAATTTCTGTCTGTCATTTTGACCTTCCGCAAGATAAATTACTTTTCTTCTTATGTTAAAAATAAGGTAGAAAGTTTCCTGCCAAAAATCAATCAATAAAAAGAAAAATATTTATTGTTCTCTACTATTGCGATAGAAAAGATAAGTTATATGAAGACGTCAAGATGGAATTTATAAAAACGATTCAGTAAAAATTTATTATTTTAGACTCGTTCATACTATTGATTTTTCCTGTATCAATGCAAGCAATATAGAAAAAAGGCAATAGAATATAGAATAGAGTGTGAACAGAACATGGTATGGGGTTTTCTGGAACGGCTTAAAAAAATCATTTAATATTAAAACTTCTGTATGAAAATTTTGTTATTGATGTTTGGGCTATTGTGTGTGTGCTCTTGTGGCTGGAATTGATCATTTAGTATTAGCGTTGCGTTTTTATAAAGAGAATTTTTGTCTTTGTGATCGTGATAAATCGTTATTCTGGCAAACTGGACTTGGTGGAACAGAAGTATATGGATAACAGAATCAAATTATCATTCATCTATTATTTTTAAAGATTGGGTGTTTAAACGTAAAAAATATGGATAATGCTGAAATGAATTATATCAGATCGTGTGAAAGAAATCCTGCAATGATAGATGAATGATAGATTTAAGAATAGCATTGATGAGAATAAAACAAAAATGGAGTAATTTTGAGGGGATATAATCAATTTTGTAAAAATATTATCAAAATAATTTCGCAAGAAATAAAAAATACAGAAGACGATATTTTCTTAGAGAAATCATGTTTTCTCAGGAAAAATCAATGGTGAAGCGTACTCAAATAACGTGTTGGATTCATTCCATAGTACTGACGGAATCGCCGTGCAAAGTATCCCTGATCGTTGAAACCGCAACGGAATGCCAGTTCCTTGATACCGATATGACCATCGGCCATTAGTTTCAGTGCATATTCCAGTTTTCGTTTGACGATATAATCTAAGGGAGTAATTCCACATTCCTTTTGAAAACGAGCTGTAAAATATCTCCGGCTATATCCGCAATACTATGCCAGTTCCTCCACCGTAACAGGAGAGTCCATGTGTGCACAGCAATAAGCATCCACAACTGGAAGCAGTTGCTTGCCACTGCTGATCTGTTGCGGTCCAGCTTCGCGACAAAGATTCATCAGAAACTCCCAGGCCGTCAGTGAGGCTGCATATTTATCGGCAATCGTCATGGTGCGAAAGAGCTGAAACAAAGCCCAAGCCTTTTGAATTACCACGCTGTCCGGATTCAAATGAAAAATATTGCCGCATTCAGAAATGATGTTCTGAAAAATTTCTCGTGCCTGCGGATGCCAGAACACCAGATAAAGAAACTCCCAAGAGGGAGAATCGGCTGGAAGACTGTAGATATAATTGCCAGGAACTTCAACCAGAAAAGCATCGCCACTGCGTAATCTTCGGAATACCCCGTCAAGAATCAGTTCGCCTTCACCGGAGATGGTATATTTAAAAAGAATGCGGTGATCCCCCGAACGTTTGGAACCTTCCACGAGGTAACGTTCCCCTTGTATATGACGTTCACAGGCACATTTTCGTGGCAGCGGAAAAAGGAACGGTGATTTTAGGCATTCACCATCAATTGGATTCATGAAAAGTAAATTGTTTTTTGCCATAAAACACCCAATATCCTTACGATAATCCTTTTGTCCTATTGTATTAATTTATCATCGATATAATGTAACTTGTCGGCCTTTTAAATCAAATTAAAAAAAGGAAAAAAGTGAGATGTTTGAACAGGAAGGTTACAAAAAACTGGAAAAAGAATGTATCCGTACCGGATTGTGTTTTGAGTGCGGTGCATGTGAGCTTGTATGTCCTAATGGGGCATTGAAACTCAAAAAATATCCGTGGTTCCGGAATCCGGAACTGTTCGCGGATTGTGTGAAAAACAACTGCACCCGTTGCTATGATGCTTGTGCAGCTGCTCACGTTCCTCTTACGGAAATTGAAAAACGTTTCTTTGGACGTACCCGTCCGCATCCATTCCCCGGAAAAAGTCCGGATATTCCCTGCGAACGCCATGAGGATAAAACCGGTATTGTACGTTCCTGCTATACCGGATATTCTACCGATCCGGAAATTTATGGACAGGCTGTTTCTGGCGGTATCAGCAGCTCCATTCTGATCAGTGCACTTGAAAATGGCTTGATTGATGGAGCTGTGGTTGCCGGATTTGATTCAGAAATACCTTATGAAGCCAAGGCCTGTGTTGCTACGACCCGTGAAGAAATTCTCCGTTGTGCAGGTAGCAAATATCAGCCTCATCCGCAGCTTATCGGAATCCGTGAAGCCTTGGATCGCGGTCTGAAAAACATTGCCATCACCGCTACCCCCTGCACAATTCTTTCCCTGCGTAAAATGATGCTTCAGGATGAATTCAAAGAAATCACTTCCTGTATCCGACTGATTATCGGCAATATTTGCGGTGCCCATTGGTCCCGTCATGGAACAGAGGATCTGATTACCAACTGGATGAATATTCCGCTTGATAAGGTGGAATCCATCAAGTACCGTGCTCGTCCGTTCCCTGGCGACTTCCAGGTTCACACCAAAGATGGTACCAAAATCCAGTCCTTCGTCAATGGTGGCGGCTTGGTCTCTCTGGCAAAATTCACCCCGGAAGAATGTCGTTACTGCCTGGAAAAAGTGGCTTCTGCTGCTGATATCGTGGTCGGTGATACTTGGCACCACCCGGTCCTCTGTCCGTCCAAATTGGAGAGTTATACAGAAGAAGACATGAAACGTGATGAAAGAATCGCCCATGCCCGGCAGGGTATGACTGCTGTTGTAGTACGTAGCGAAGTTGGACAGAAGTTTATTGATGCCGCTGTTGCTGCAAACGCCGTTAAACTCTATCCGGAAACCGAGGAAAGCACTCAAGAGTTCCTCTGCGCTGTCCATGATCTGGGTAAGCCGAAATGCAATGGTCCGGTTATTAATGCCCGTTTGGTCAGGAAACAGCCTGTCCGGGAATATTTTTGATTTTTGAGCTTGACTTTTCGTTCTCCGGTCCGGTCTGGTCCGGAGAACTTTGCCAAGACTATGCTGTTACCGCTAT
>CASERY010000085.1 GCA_949290385.1 uncultured bacterium
AAAAAGAATATTAATGCGAGAAAGAAAAACCTTTTGAGGAAAGGTTCTTTCCTTCTCGCACTCGTCCTTTTCCAAACCTTTTTACATCATCTTTTCTCTTAACGGGAAAAGATTAAAAATGCTTTTTTCCAGAGGCTTCTGCAAAATACCAGAAGAATACCATGCAGATAAAAAGGCTTTTACATCCGGGACTCAAAAAATTTCTGCAAAAGTCCTTCCTGCAAAAAGTCCCCATCTATCTTTAAAGAGAGACTCCATCTTCTTCCAACAGCGTCTGCACCTTCGAAACATCCACATTTCTAAGTTCCACCCCGTCCTTCAGCGCTACAGCGGCCGCTGTTCCGCAACCCTGTCCGATACCGCAGCAGATCGGCATCGCTCTGAAATTCGAATGTGCTTTATGTGTTCCGGAGATATTCCGTCCACTGAAAAGAAGTCCGTCAATTTCAACCGGCACACAGCATCGATAAGGAACTGTATACGTACCTTTTGAACGGAAATATTTCTGTGCACCATTCTTATCCAGTCCGGATCCTTCCAGATTGTGAATGTCAAAATTGAACGCATTTCTTGTTGATATCCAATCCGGGAAAGTTCTTCCTTCCACAATATCTTCACCAGTCAGTGTGTAGAGACCAGCAAAATGTCTTGTCTCACGAACCCCTACATTCGCGGCAGAACTGATCACATAGCAATGCTCATAGCCCGGGGCATATTCCCGCAGGAACTTTACAATCTCCGGAATCTGTTTCATACAAATTATTTCCGCTTTGGAAAGATCTCTTGCATTCGTTCCGTCAATATCAATCACATTGGTCATGTTCACCACCACATATCCCGGAATCGTACATGGATACAACAGCACATGTCCTGCCGGTTTCGGCAGATGTTTTTTTCCAAGATCCTGAATCTCTCCTTTCGGCACCTCTACCAGCGACTCAAAAGAACACGGTGCAATAGCACGATCAGGATCCACTCCGGCAATTTTGAACATCAGGGTTACCGGCTGCATTTTGCTATCCCCTTCACGGCCAAGCGTATACTTTGCTCCTGCAAACGCTGCCACATCGCCATCTCCTGTACAGTCAATGACAATTTTACATTCAATGACTTCCCGCCCCGACTTGCTTTCTGTTATAATCCCGGTAATCTTTTTTCCTTCCATGCAGACCCCTGCTACATCAGTATGAAGCAGAATATCCACGCCCTGCTCTTCCAGAAGTTCCAGAATCACAAGTTTCTGCTTCTCATGATTGATTACATGGATATTTCCGTCGGTTATTCTCTCGCATTCCCAGGGATCGTTTTTACAGCGGTTCAGGATCTCGCGGTACACGGATCCACCCGTAGTACCGACCCAGTGCGACATACAGCCCGGAACAGCCATTCCCCCCAGGCAATTCGCGTGTTCCACTAAAAGCGTCTTTGCTCCATGCTTTGCAGCCGCCCACGCAGCTCCGATTCCTGCAGGGCCTCCCCCGGCTACAACAACATCATAAGATCCTACAACCGGAAGCTCCTTTGCCGCCTCCACATAAGTTTTTGTCTGCTGTAATTTCATGAAATGTCTCCTCTGAAAAGAGATCTTAAAAAAATCTTTCCGGACATCCGGAATCCGTTCTCTTTTCTGTTCTTTTTAACACGAATTTCATTAAAAAGCCGCACTTCTCACAAAATCCACATCCGCGTTCTGATTATTATAATCGATTGAATTCTTTTTCCCGCAGTGTTATTCTGCGCGGAGAACATCAATCGGATTCTGTTGCGCCGCCTTCCATGCCGGATACGTTCCGAATACAATACCAATCATTGCGGAAATTGCCAGCGAAAGGCCAATCGACCATGCGGAAAAAATCACTTTATAGGCAGCATATTTTGCAATAATCTCGGCAAGCTATATTCCCAGAGTTACACCTATCATACCTCCAATGACTGTCAGAAAAATCGTTTCCAGCAGGAATTGTACAATAATATCATTTTTCTGTGCCCCCAGAGCTCTTCGTGTACCGATTTCCTTGCGTCTTTCATAAACGTTTGCCAGCATAATATTCATAATGCCAATACCGCCTACAAGCAGAGAAATCCCGGCAATTGATGCCATTACAATGGTAAAAATATTCTGAGTCTTCTCCTGCTGAAGAAGCAAATCGTATGGAACAACCTTTTCCCAGTCGCGGCTTTCTCCGTGCGTCTTATCCAGATAGGAACTGATTCGCTTGGAAGTGTAATCAATATACGAGGTATCCTTGACTGATACAATGAATGTATCATAATCAACGCATTCTACAGTGGCGCGGTTCGGCTCTATAATAGAAGATCTCCGTGTGAAAAGACCATCTGAAGTCGACATGGGAATCATAATCAGTTCATCAGGTTTCCCGATTCCCAGCATGTTGGTACCGTGGTTGTTCTCCAGAATTCCGATCACTGTGAAAACTCCACCGCCTACACGAATTTGAGATCCAAGAATATTCTCCGTTCCCAAATTATACAGTTTGCGTTTGGCTGTCCTTCCGATAACACATACGCTGGAAGCATTTGCAAAATCCGGTTCGCTGAACCAGCGGCCCTGTGTGATCTCTGAATTGGTTTCCTTCAGGAAGTCGGAACTTACGCCCACCAGGGACAGATCCAGACGAGTCGTGCCTTTTAGAACTTTCTCCCGCGTATTCCGGGCAAAGGATACACGATCCACATTTTCCATATTCCGAATATTTTTCAAATCCAGTTCCGTCAGCCCATAGGTCTCCACCATGCTGGAATTGGTGGTGTTCGTCATATCCTTTCCTTCCGTGGGAGGCTTTTTTGATGCAATGATGATCTTGTTTGTGCCCATTGCCTCAATGGATTCCAGTGCTTGGACTTTCGCGCCCTCGGAAATTGCCAGCATCGAAATCACACTGCCAACTCCAAAGATAATTCCCAGAGAAGTCAGAACGGATCTGATCTTATGAAGCATCAGATTATGGAACGATAAATAAAACTGATCGTAAAACTTCACAGTTCCACCTCATATTCCACCGTTGTTCCAGCCTTGTTGTCAATCACCCGTCCCACCTGTCCATTGCGCAGATACACCACCCGGTCAAACTGGTTTTCATAAGCCGGATTGTGCGTAACCAGCACAATGGTTGTACCTGAAGCATGAAGTTCATGGAAAAGATTCATAATTTCAATGCCGGTCTTTTCATCCAGATTCCCGGTTGGCTCGTCTGCCAGCAAAAACGTGGGATGATTCACCAGGGATCGGGCCACCGCCACACGCTGACATTCTCCACCGGAAAGCTGGGTCGGCTTGTGATCAATTCGATGTGCAAGTCCCACACGTTCAGCCACATGCAATGCAATTTCCCGGCGTTTTTTCTTCGGCACTTCCGCGTAAATCATAGGCACTTCAATATTCTGCTCCACCGTCAGATGGGGAAAAAGATTGAAGGACTGAAA